>JAISBG010000410.1 GCA_031266315.1 Planctomycetaceae bacterium
ATGACTCTCAATGGCAAAACACCAAACGAAGTTTATTATCATCGTCACGCCGCCAATGCAAAACCAAGAATTGAAACACGCCCCAAAGTCAAACATTCAACTCCATGTGCCAAACCAAGAATGTGTATTGCCGGTAAACCGGAAACAAAAATAAAACTTCATCTCGAATTTCTCGAAGGTCGGTTATATCTACCAATCATTCGTGTTGAGCGAATTTAATTTTTTTCATCTGATTACCAATGATCAATTTGCAATCACGGTATGCACAAAACACAATTTTTGAACAATTTTGTCGTTTTTTGAAAATTTCAGAAACGATAATCCGCTTCATTTCTTGTTGCATTTTCTAAAAAATGTCTTAAATTTTATTATTGCAACATTAATTTGAATTATTTCAAAGGTATTGAATAAACGCAGTAGGCGATATTATTTCGTTGTGTTTTGGGAAGAATCCGATTGCGTTTTTTTGGAATATTTGCTGCTTCGCGCAAATCCGGCTTTTTCTTCTTGGTCTGGTGAGGTATTTTTTTCTTGAAAATTATTGTTTGGAGATGAATCCAAAGAAAAAATAGGATGTTTGCCAAAATTTTCTTTTGGTTTCAAAAATTCATCAACGGTTTCATTAACTTCTTGTTGAGCTACAACAGGAGGAATTTTGCGGGGTGTTGCAAACCCAACCGGTTCCTCTTCTTCTATTTCTATCTTTTTCGTCAATTCCTCCAATTTGTCCAAATTTGTCTCTCTGGAAATCGAATTTAAAGTAAGTCTCTCCGCTGTTTCCATTTCTGTTTTCAATCTTGGTTGTGTTTTTTCAATCTTTTTCAAGACAAAAATTTCCTCCGCATCTGATCGTACTATTGGTTGGGGTTTTTGAGTCTGTTCAGGTATCAATTTACGTTCCGCTTCCTTTTGAGCAACATCTCCATTCAAAGGAATTAACGTCAGAACCGGTTCCGGTTTTGAAACAATCTCTTCTGTTGGTTTCCGAACAATTTCAATCGGTTTCGTAACGATTTCATTTTCCATCGGTTTCTGAATAACTTCAATCGGTTTGAAAACAATTTCATTTTCCGTTGGCTTCCGAACAATTTCAACCGGTTTTGTAACAATTTTATCTTCCGTTGATTTCTGAACAATCTCAACAGGTTTCGTAACAACTTCATTTTCCGTCGGTTTTTGAACAATCTCAACCGGTTTCGTAACAACTTCATTTTCTGTCGGTTTTTGAACAATCTCAACCGGTTTTGTAACAACTTCATTTTCTGTCGGTTTTTGAATAATCTCAAGCGGCTTTGTAACGACTTCATTTTCTATCGGTTTTTGAACAATTTCAACCGGTTTCGTAATAATTTCATTTTCCGTCGGTTTTTGAACAATTTCAACCGGTTTGGGAATCATTTCTAACACAGGTTTTGAAAGGACATTTTCCTGATTCTGTAACATTTTTTGTTGTTGGTGATTGGGGACAACAAATTTTAATACTTCAGGATTTGTTGCGATTTTCAATTGTTGATCTGTTGTTTGCTCGGCAATAATTGGTTCGTCTGGCGGTGTTGCCGCTGTTTCGTGAGCAGCCTTAAATTTAAGATTGGTATTCAATCGCGGTGATTCCGGCATTGGCACGGGCGGCGGTTGCTGAACTGCAACCTCTTCCGGTTGACGTACAGTAAGAATCGGCAGGAATGCTTCTACATGAGCGGGAGTTGGTTGCGGCGAAGTGTTGTCGGCAATTTCCGTTTTCGGTTCCGGCTGTTGTGTTGGAAGCGACGGTTTCTGAACCGGAACTTCCTCAATTTCATCCTGAACCGGAGTTGGAACCGGAATAGCCGGAACCGGTTTGGGATTTGAAATTGCAATAGAATCAGAGTCAGAGTCTGTTATCGGTTCTGTGGAATTAGGTTGAGTTGATGGTAACAGTGGTTGATCCATTTCCGAAACAGCCGGAGTCGTCTGAATTGCCGCAATCGCCGGAACTGTCGGAACATTGGGAACTTCCGAAATAGTTGTTTCGGTAATCTCGGAATCAGGGAGTGTTTCGGGTTTTGTTACGATAGCAGGTTCAGGATGTGTTGCCAACAACGGTTCTGTTTCTTGAACCGGAACTGATTGAACCGGTGTTGATTGAATCGGCTTCGGTTGAGCCGGAGTCGGTTTGGAAATAATCTCACTCTGAGCCAGTCCGAATTTTAGAACGGTTGGCGGTTGAAAGGTATTGTCGGCAGTCTGTTGCAGCGAATCCGATTGAACAGAATCCGATGTAACCGGAAATGTCGGAACCGGTTTCGCTGGAGTTGAAATCTGTTCTTGTGTAACTATTTTGTTCGGTTTATCTGATTCATTTACAATTTCCGACTTGTCCGAACTTTCTGATTTTGTAGTCGAAGCAATTTCGAATTTCAAAACGTTTGGAGCCTGAGTCGATGAAAATTGTACATCGGACTTTTTGTTGATTTCCGGTTTTATCGAAACATTATTATCAATATTAGGTTTGTTTTGAGCAATGATATTTTCAAGCAACGGAATTTCCGGTTGTGGAGTTTTTTCAACAGGCAACCGAACTGTTCGGGTTCTTGCTGTTACGGTTGGTGTTGCGGTTGTTTCTGTTGTTTTGGTTGTTGTTTCAGTTATTGTTTCTGTTCCGGTTTCTATTGGCGGAGCGGGCGCAATTTGAGAGGAACGCGATGAATTGGTTAGCCGATTGGCAAGTTTCCCCGGCATTGGTCTTATTAAGGAAAAAGATTCCGCAACAGATTTTGTGATCGAATTTGTTGCGGAATTTGTTGCAGTAACAGATTTTTGTGCGGTATCTTTTTCAACCGGTTCCGAAGAACCCGAAGCCGTATCGTTTTTCAAAACATCTGCATCAACATAAACATAAGAATCCAGACCTTCCTGAATTCCGATTTTTCCGGCTCCGGGTCGTAAAATCGATTTCGACGGACGTTGTGAAGATACGGAATCGTTTAATTGTTCGTTAGGATTATTTTTGTTGCTGAAATTATTTTGAGTTGTTCTGCTTTCTAAATCCAATGGACGGGATTGAGCCGACTCGTTGGAAGAAATCCGTGTACGTTGATTTTCCGGACGATTTTCCGCACTTTCTTTCAACGGCTTTTCGGACGAATCGAATGTCGGAACCGGAGCCTGACGTTGTTGAGGTTGGGAACGTTGCGAATTAAATGTAATCAGGTTAATCGGTTGTTCAAGGTGTAAACGTGCCGAAAAATCGGAATTTATTTTATCGGAAGAAGTGTTTTGCTGATTTGGGGTTTTATTGAGCGACATGCTGATGGTTGCCGCCGAACCGGACGAAGCCGGATTTTGAAATCGTGAAACAGAATTTTTTTCTTCTTTCTTTTCGGTTTTCGTTGAGACGGAAATTTTTTTCTCCTCTGTTTGGGAAGGTGCTGACGTTTTTTCTGTTAGCGGGATTTTTCTAACACTAATTGCCGTATATTCAGGAATACTTTTATTTATTGTTTCATCATCTAAAGGAACAATCGTTAAGGTGTGAATTTCGGGTTGTTGCGGAATAACCGCCTCTCCTTCTGTTGAGTTCGAAATGCGAAAATCCGTTGCGGGAAGTGTTCGGATATCATTGGTTTTCTGATTATCCTGAACATTTTGAGGAAATATTTTAACAGGTTCATTGGTTAACGGTTCCGGTTTAAGAATTTTGAGAGTCTGTTGCGGTTCCGGAAAAGTTTGAAGCGGTTTCGTTGTTTCAGATAATTTTTCACCAATACCAATATTGGAGTTGGTTTCTGCCGGAGAAGGTTCAATTTTGTCAACAGTAGGCGTCAAAAATGATTCCTGAGATGCCGGAATATTATCCGCAAACGATTGATCCTTTTTTAAGTCTTCAATTTTCTGAGATTCAACAACCAGAAACGGATCATGTATCGGTTCCGCTAACGACGGCTTTGTTGGTAAAGGTTTTGCTAATACCGGTTCTGCTAATGAGGACTTCGTTGCTGACGGTTCTGTTGCTGATGATTCTGTCGATAACGGTTTAGGTTGCGGCGTAATTATTTTTATCGTTTCGGTTTGGGGCGTTGCGGCGATTTCAGCAGTTTCCAAACGCAACAGTTCCTCTTTAACATGTTGAATAAGTTCTTTTTTCGTTTGCTCATCCATCGGAACAGTTGGCGAAGTCATTGTATCGGCTGACGGCGATGTTTGACTTTTTTGGAAGAGCGTTGCCCGTTGTTCGGCAAATTCAGCCTGAGCGTTATTACCTTGTTGCCGATAGATTTTTGCAAGTTCCTGATAAGCCGCTATTTCACCGATTGCTAATTTGAGATAACGCAACCCTTCGGTTTGCCGATCTTTTTGCAAAGCGATGATAAAACCAAGATTGAATAAAGTACGGCGATGATTGGGAGCGATCAACAGTGCGTTTTTCAGGATTGTTTCGGCGTTGTCATAATTTTTTTGGTCGGAGTAAAGTTTCGCAAAATCACAAAGCAGAGCGATATTTTCTCTGTTCAGTTTAAGAGCATCACGAAAATATTGTTCACTTTCGGCTATTTTTTGTTCTTTTGCTTTGAGAATTGCCAACCGATGGAGTACCGACGATTCTAAACGTGAAATATTATTTTCTTTTGCAAACCGGAGACATTGTTCGTAAATTTTTTCAGCGTCGGCATTTTTTTCCTGCCGTTCAGCCTGAATTCCCAGCGCAAAGAGTTCACCGGCTTTCCGATTCAACTCTTCTTCGGAGTTGGCAAAACAATAGAGACCATGTAGGCAAAAAAAACCAAAAATGACCAAAACAAAACTGATTATCCATAACAAACGGTAATTGAGTCGCATGAACTTAGACTCCTTTTTGAGCAAACAAAGAACCTCGCAGTGGCAAAATATATCGAATATATCGGTTCTAGCGATCTTGCGACTTGAAACGGATTTGCAAGTTTTTCTATCAACATTTTGTCCCTAACGGGGCAGGAAAATTAACTATTCCGTAAGATTAAAGACGAAGTTGATGCGTAACATGAGTTAAAAAAGTATTTTTTGAGATGTCCGCTATTGAATGAATCGTTCTTCGCCGCCTTTGCCGGAATGAACGGTAACTTCTCCGGCATCTTCGAGTTTCCGTACAATATCAACAATTTCCTGCTGAATCCGTTCCACATCGGAAGAACGTTGCGGACCGAGATATTCCATCTCTTCCTGAAGCATTTTTCCGGCACGTTTGGACATGTTACGAAATATTTTTTCTTTGAGTTCTTCACTGGCTCCTTTGAGCGCCAAAGCCCATTGAGAACTTTCCACATGTTTGAGAACCTGTTGAATATCCTGATCCGCCAGTTTCAAAATGTCTTCAAACACAAACATGAGCCGCCGGATTTCTTCAACAAGATCAGGATCGTCTTGAGCCAGATTTTCCATGATATTCCGCCCCGTCGAACGATCAATAACATTGAGAATTTCCGCAACACTGCCAACTCCGCCCGCACTCTCCAACTTCTGACTCATCACACTCGACATCCGATTTTCAAGACCTTTTTCCACTTCCTTGATAATTTCAGGACTAGTCTGCTGCATTGTCGCAATACGCCGGATAACCGCAAGTTGCCGTTCCGGCGGTAAACCGTTAATAATCTCCGCCGCCTGCGACGGGCGAACATGCGAAACTATCAACGCAATCGTTTGCGGATGTTCATCGACAATAAAAGTAAGCAGGTTTTCACTGTCCACTTTTTGGAGAAAACCAAACGGAATCGCCTCAAGTGAACTCCGAACACCGTCAATAATTGCCACTCCGTCCGCACCCAACGCCGCTTCCGCCAACTCTTGCGCAATTCCAAAACCGCCAACACTACCAACAAGTTTGGCTGGATTCGCCTTTGAAAATTCACGAATCACATTTTCCTGCTCTTCCGGCGTTACAAGACCAATACGCGAAATCTCCGTCATCACCACTTCAACCTGTTTCGGGTCAAGTCGGCTAAGAATTTCTTTAGCTTGATCTTTCGGAATACTAATTAGAAAAACCGCTGCTTTGCGAATATTGTTCTGCGCCATGGTTCACCAAAATACCGGCTTTGAAATAATTTCATTCGCGCCGGCATTTTGTAGGTCGATTTTTTCGTTAATTCTCGGAGAATTGGTATAAACTGTTATCGTTGAATCGGCAAAATTTTGACGCAATCTTTGAACCGATTCTAAAATCTCAGAAAAAGGTGAATCGTCCGCATCAGCAATAATCATTCCAGCAAAAGAAGATGATTTGTAAGAAGTAATCGTGTTTTGATTCAAAAAATCCGTCTTGAATCCCTGCTGACGATAAAAAAACGCAAGAAATTGATTCATGGCGGAATCATTGCCCAATGTTCCCAAACGCGACACAATCAGAACATTCCGGTGAAACAGAATATTACCGTTTGGGCGGTTGTTCATTGGACAAGACGCGGAAGCGGCGTGAAAAATCGCGATTTCGTCGTTTTCCAGTGTTCGCGGAAGCGAGAAAAAGGAAGGCTTGCCGCTCCAATAAAGGAACAATTGGTGTTGATATTCTTCATTCCATTGATGAACATAGAATCGGAAACAACCAACTAAAGGATGTCCGGTTCGCGCTTCCCCTTCGGAAGCGGAACCAAGAAAAACCAATACCGGAGAGAACGGTTCCGCCGTAATGAACCGATCAACATCCGCTTGCGAAAATTCGCCCGGGTAAGACTGAAAAAGAATCGAACCGGAATATCCCAAAACCGAATCAGGAACCGTTTCAAGAATACGTCGATAAACCGAAGCAAATTCAGAACGATAAACATCGCCCAAAATAGGAATAGAGTCTGTTTTCAACATAAACAATCAGTAACAGTTCACGGTGAAATAGTTTTGTGGAATTTCTAACAATTCATGTTACGCACCGTAGGTAAAAAAGTCGGTCAAATATACATCAACCCAGTAGAATTGCAATTTTTTCTCCGCCCTGCAAAGCAATTGTGTTTTTTTACAAGCGGGGGTGATATTTTTGGGGGGGTGAAATTTTTAAAAAGTTTATGCGTAAGTTGATATTCTTCATGTAGTTATGAATATTTTTGGAAGTAACGTATCTTTTTTTCTTTTTTTGGGGCGTGGATTAGGTCAGTGGTTTCAAGTTAAGCGTTTAAGTATTTTGATTTTTATTATTTATTAATTTTTTTGTTGAGACGTGGTTCATTCTTTTAACGTTTTTTTCTTTGGCGGCGGTCGTTTTGCGAAATTTTTATAGTCGACATGAGT
>JAISBG010000468.1 GCA_031266315.1 Planctomycetaceae bacterium
TTTCACTTATTTTTTGCTACAAAAACATCCCACTCACTCCACGCGGGACAGGAACAATCGGAATGATAACGATAACACTAAGAACAACCGCCTGAGTAAGAATCTTGATTATAACAAAAAAGGAAGGCGTTGGTAAATATTAGAGATGTTAAAATAGAAAAAATGGGCGGTACGGGACTAAGTTTGTCCGTCTCTATCTTGTTATTTAAACTGTACTTACGTTATTTTTCTCTAATCATTCCCGCCGAAATTCTCGCATTAAGTCAGGATAAATCTTGTTCTGATACTGTAATTTTAAGGTCTGTAGGGGGTGATTTTGCCTCTAACTTACACGAAAAAAGCGGCTACCTTTCTGAACAAAGTGTAACCGCTCCATAACTATTGAAAGGAATATTAGACCTTTTCTCTAACCTTTTTGTAGTATCAATTCTTGTAGCGGTGATAACTTGACAAGAGCGCAATGTCAACAGGCATGGGATCATGGACTTGCAAATGATTTTTCTGCCTCAAGCGCATGGAAAAATTGTCCGGGAGTTCAATGGGCAAGCGGAAATGCTCATGTCAATGGGCTTTGTACCGTATTGCCTCCTAATAAACACGCTAATATCGTTACGGATACACGAGGACAGTGTGTTTCTCCTCCGTCAAGTAATCACTTAGGCGGTGTGAATTGCACATTCGGCGACGGTTCTGTGTGTTTCATTTCCGAGACGATTGATTCGCTCACTGCCGGAGAAACGGAAAGTTCTGGAATTTTGAAATCGTCTGAAAGCGGCGGAATTTCCAACTGGGGCGTTTGGGGAGCATTAGGTTCCGCAAACGGCGGCGAAGCAAAATCCGCACCATAAATATGTGACGAGAAAAGGTCAATGTTAGAGAGATGAGAGCAGAATTTATAAACTGAATATTTTCTCTCTCATCTCTTTTGCTCAACTTGTATGTTTTATATTTTACAAACAATAAAGAGGTTTTATGAATCGACTTAACAGAATAATTTTTACTTATTTACTTTTTTCTTTGATATTCATTGTTGGTTGTTCGTCACAAAAAATTCCTGATGGTTTTCCGAAAAAATTAGTTAAATTTAGTGTAACGATTTTGCACGAAGGAAAACCGGTGGAAGATGCGTTGGTTTGGTTCTACTCGGACGATCCAAACACCAAATATCATGTGAGCGCAACAACAAATGCGAATGGTATTGCGTTAATGGAAACATCAATCAACTCCTATTCCCAATTAGGTGTGCCTGACGGTACGTTCAAGGGAACGGTAACACATCGCCCAAAAGTTCCTTCCGATTTAACAAAGGAAGAATGGCTGAAATTAACTCCCGAAGAAGCGGAAGCCCAAAGTAAAAAAATTGCTACAGAGGTTTCCAAGATAAAACTTATACCTTCAACATGGGAAAACCTAACAACGTCTCCTTTAAAAATCACAATTCCCGAAAAAGGAGGAAACGTTACAATTGAAATCACTGATTCAAATACATTCGTGCAGTAAAATGAAGTGAACAGGGGAACATTGTTGTTTCTCATACTTTATTTTGTAACTGTTTATTAGTTTATGGGTCAATAGATGTTTAACTTTAAAAAATATTCCGTCCTGAAAGGACATTGCATAGCACAACCCACTGCGTTGCGGCAGGTTGTTACGCACTGCCTTTTCAGGGCGGAGGGAAATATGCAATCCTACTGAGATAGTTAGCAGTTATGTTGTATTATTTTTTGAGGATGATACAATGGGAAAATCTCACAATTGTATGATTATTGTTATCAACGATAAACGTTAGTTGCGAATTTTTTGTTTCGCGATTTTTTTTAACCTTTAATTTCTTAGGAGATTTTTCAATGGAACGACGTGATTTTATTAAAACGAGTATTTCTTCAACGCTTGGTTTTGGAGCCGGATTAACGATACTCAGCGGAGCCGCCTCAGCGCAGGGAACAACAGCAAATAACAAAATCAATCTTGCGCTGATTGGTTGCGGCGGACGCGGAACTTCGTTACTGCACGGTTTCGATTATCCGAACAACTCACGAATTACCGGCTTTCAGGAAATGGACGATGTGAATGTCGTTTATTGTTGCGATGTCCGCAAAGAACGCGGTGAAAAAGCCGCCGGAAAAGCAAACGCAAAATATGTTTCCGAAATGCGGACGGTTCTTGATGATAAAAGTGTTGATGCGGTTGTTTGTGCGTTGCCGGATCATTGGCACGCGCTCGGAGCGATTCTCGCGATTCAAGCCGGAAAAGATGTTTACACCGAAAAACCTGTTTCGCAATCCGGTTGGGAAGGTCAGAAAATGGTCGAAGCCGCACGGAAATACAAGCGAATCGTTCAGCATGGAACGCAAAACCGAAGTGCCGCCTACAATATCGAAGCAAAAAAATATATCGAAGACGGAAAACTCGGAACAATTCATCTTTGTCGTGTTTTCAACCAGAAGCGTGAAATGAATTCGTTCAAAATTAAAACCGGCGAACCGCTTCCCGAAGGTATCAACTGGAGTGCATGGCTCGGTCCTGCCGCTGACCGCCCGTATTCTTCCACAATTCTGAACAGTAATTGGCACGAATTATGGGATTTTTCTTCCGGCGATGTTTTGAATGACGGAGTTCACCAAATTGATTTGGCGCGTTGGCTTGTCGGCAAGGAAATTCCGAAGTCGGCGTATGCGGTCGGCGGACGGTTCACCGACCCGAACAGCGACGCCCAAACTCCTGATACATTAATCGCTTCCTATGAATTTGATGATCTCACTTTCACGGTTGAAGAAACATTGTATTCAAATTATATTCTCAAAATTGACGGAACGGTTCGCCAATCCGATATGTTTCCGTACTGGATGCAATGCGCAACAAGAATTGAACTTTATGGAACAAAAGGTTTGATGATGGTTGGAAGGCACGGCGGCGGTTGGCAAGTTTTTGACCGACCCAAAGACCGTCAACCGGTGGTCAAAGCCCAAGCGTTTGGGCGTTTTCCCGATGTGGAACATAAGCGTAACTTTCTGGATTGCATCAAGTCCCGCGAATTGCCCAACGCCGACATCGAAAAAGGACATCGCAGTACGTCGCTTGTCCATTACTCAACAATTTCGTACCGTTTAGGCGGCATGAAACTTGATATTGACGAAAAAACCGGTGTTCCGAAAAATCCCCAAGCCGCTCAATATTGGAAACGAGATTACCGAAGTCCGTATGTTATTCCCGACGAAGTTTAGTCCAGTTGGAACATTTTCTCGTTCAATGTCGGGATACACCTGTTGTGTGTCCCGACAAAATTATGTTGATTCAATATTGATTCAACATCAATATCAACTCAATACAATAAAGGAAAAAACAATGCGTATTTTACAGATTTTATTTTTTAGTATAATAATGTAAAATTATATTTATACTGTGTTAGGGTTGTATTTGGTATTTTTCAAGTAACAATTTTCTGGATTGATCTGAAAAACCGAATAGCCCGACAGGGCTTTATTTTCGTAACCGCAGGTCTTTGACCTGCGGTTACAAACCAATGAAACCACTGCCCGAAGGGCAGAATTTTAAGCCGTTGCAGTGTTAAGTTCTGCCTTTCAGGCAGTCGGCTATTTGTTGTTACACCGCAGGTCAAAGACCTGCGGTTATGAAAATTAAGCCCTATCGGGCTACACCGCTTTTTGTACCAGTTAAGTAAATAGTTATGACAACTTTTAACAAAAATTACACGGAATAGTTATAAAAATATCAATTTTATAACTAACACAGTATATTTGGCAAGATAATAGGGGAATGTACAAATATGTTTTTTGAAATCGATAATATCGGTAAAGTTCAAAATGCCTGTATCGAAATGCGCGGAATTACTGTTTTGGCGGGTAACAACAGTACTGGTAAAAGTACCTTCGGAAAAACTCTGTTCAGTATATTTAACGCTTTTTATGAATCAGAAAAAGGAATTTTACGGGAACGGAAAAAAAGTATTAGAGACATTATTTTTCATTCTACACAACGATTGGATTTTCGTCAAAAACAAACCGCCATCAGCAAAATCGTAGATGATCTATTGGACAAAAATAATTCTCCTCAAAAAATTCGGCAAATCATTCAAAATGCCATTGAACAACAGATTATTATTCCGTCTTCCCAAATAGGAGACGATTCCGCA
>JAISBG010000471.1 GCA_031266315.1 Planctomycetaceae bacterium
TATGAAAGTACGCACACGGTTTTTCCTCCAAGTGTTACAATTTCCGGTTCTGACGGTCAATATATTAATTCGACCGAAGGCTTCAGCGCAATGGGTAAAATCCTTTCCTATATGGAACAGGGACAACGAGTACAAGGTAATACGGCGGAATCTTCAGCCCGATCACTTCGCCATCCCGCTTATACTTGTCCTTCCGAAGTCAACAACACTGCTCGAATAACCAGTAGCGGTTGGTACCCAATTAACTATGGTTTCAATGCCGGAACGTGGCGCATTTGGACACCGTCAGAACGACGAAGTTATTGCGACGGCGTGTTTTATCCTAATTCGTTTACAAGTATAGGCGCAATCTATGACGGCACAAGCAACACACTTCTTGCTGCCGAAGTCAAGATGTTCACGCCTTATGTTCGAGGAGTTGGTCCTTCGTCGGGTTCGCCGAATCCGACAGCACCTGGTGTTGTTCCTGCCGGTACCGTCGAACCGCCGGATACCGGCACCGCATCAGATTTGGCAATATTGGTCGGTTATTGTGAATCAATTACGGGAGGGAAATTGGGACCAGAACTCCAACACAACACGGGTCATACAGAATGGGACAACGGTCATGTTCATCACGGCGGCTTCACAACAACTTGTACGCCTAATTTCAAACTATTATTCACTTCAAGTGCAGACAATGGAGGCGGTCTGGAATATGACGGCGATTTCACAAATATGCAAGAAGGAACCGATCCGACAACGGAAACATTCGCATCGGTTACGACACGAAGTTTTCACAACGGCGGTGTCAACGCAGCACGAATGGACGGAAGCGTTAGTTTCTTTTCAAACACAAAAACCCTGCGTGTTTGGCGGGCATTAGGAACACGGGACGGCGGTGAAGTTAACCAATAACGTAACTTTGTTCCGAACAAATAATGGCAACTTCTAAAAACCTTTACAAAGATTTATTTTTTGACAAGAATACATGACTTACCGGATTTTATTTGATTTTTTATCCTGTAAATCATGTCAAAAAATAGGTTTTTAGAAATTGCCTAATGATCTTACAGGATATCGGTAATTGCCGATATTCGTTTTCCTTATATACTTTTGGGTACCTCTAAAAATACTTTTACGATAACAACAAAAAACAATGAAACGAATTTTATTTATTACCATTTTATTGTTCTGTTTATTATTTTGTGCGACTCTATCTTTGGCTCAGGATTGGGAAACGAAACGGCAAGATGCAATCAACAAAGCCATAATTTATCTTCGGACGAAACAATCAGATAATGGTGCTTTTTCACCGGAAAAAGGAATTGGTCCTTCTGCTTTGATTTTATGCGGTTTGCTGGATGTTGGTGTACAACCGAATGATCCGATGACGGCAAAAGGTTTGCAATTCCTTGAAAATTCAACACAAGAAGACGGAGGAATCTACACGAAAGGCGGTTTTTTCCAGAATTATGAAACATGTATGACGGTGCAGTGTTTCGCAACAGCAAACCGAATTATTGGGAAAATGTCCAGTCCGGAAAGTTTTCCCTACAGTGAAAGATTGGTTAATGCCCAAAAGTATTTGTTGAACGAACAGTTCACGGAAACAAAAGGAATCAATCCGGAAAATTCGTTTTACGGCGGTGCCGGTTATGGTCGGCACCAGCGTCCCGATCTGTCAAACACGCAATTTTTCCTCGATGCTCTGAAAGCAATTGGTAAAAACTCCAACGATCCGGCAATTCAAAAAGCATTGATTTTTATTTCAAGATGTCAGAATCTGGAATCGGAACACAACACGCTTCCATTCGCATCGAAGAATCCCGATGGCGGTTTCATTTACACGGCGGCAACCCAACAAAGTATGGCGGGAGAAACACCGGAAGGCGGATTACGGAGTTATGCGTCTATGACTTACGCCGGACTGAAAAGTATGATCTATGCCGGTTTAACTAAAGAAGACAAACGGGTTAAAGCAGCACACGAATGGCTCAGGAAACATTATAATATCCATGAAAATCCTGGTTTGGGAGCAGATGGTTTGTTCTACTATTACAAAACAATGTCAAAGACTCTCCATGTCATGCAACTGGACAAATTCGAAGATGCAACCGGTAAAAAACATAATTGGCGCAGTGATCTTGTAACGATGTTGTGCGCAAAGCAACGATCTGACGGTTCTTGGATCAACGATACTTCGAAACGTTGGATGGAAGACGACGCGAATCTTGTTACCGGGTTTGTTCTCATGGTACTCGCCGATTGTAAAAACGAAAAAATGAAATCACTTGAATAGAAATTAAATAGAAACAGTAAAACCGGACAAGTCATAAGCCGAAAAGTAACGGTCTAATTTCATTTTCAATTTTTGTAATCGTAAATTGGGTAAAACAATAGAGCATGGAATAATCCGTATTTACTGAAAAATCAGTTGGATTGAACTGATCGGTATAATCGGTGAAACCGGAAAAACCGGTGATATTCGAATATCCGTCAAAAATCGAAATCAGAATGTCTGCATTGGTTTTTCAGACGCACAAATACGATAAACGCAATAATGTTAATCAGGAACAATTCGTTGTTCCGGCAAATTTCGGGCTATTGAGAAGGAGCGAAAAATGGCAATTTCATCTGCAACAATTACACGCAGTTCAGTTGTTTCCGGTCTGAATAACAGTAATTACTGTTCGGTTTGCGGCAAAGCAACTTCTGTAACTTCCAACGTTTACGCAAGTTATGGCGGTCGGGTCGGCAATGATTCTTATGTCTGTGAAACATGCGGTAAAACTTTGACTTCACAAAAAAATTCTACCGGCAAATCGAACAATTCCTTTTACACCGCGTCCGGCGTAACATCGTCGGGGTATTGTCCGCAATGCAATAGCGCATCGAACCAGACTAGTTGGGCTGGAAATGTTGCCGCGACAACATCTTCCGCATCCTCTTCCGCAAAATCAAGCGGAACAGTTTACGGCGGACCAAGTTGGACAAGATAAGAACTTCTAAAAATTTTTAACAAATTAACAAATAGCAAAGATTATTTTTTGACAAGATATACACAATTTACTGGATTTTTATCATGTAAATTCTCTAAATCCTGTCAAAAAATAGATTTTTAGAAGTTACTCATAGAATAAACCAACAAAGAAATTTTGATATTTTTTGAGAAATTTTGAAAAATAATTATGGTAGATTTTCTTCTTTTTGCGTTGGCGTCTATTGGGATGACGCTTATTTTGGTTCGTGGAACGTTATTTCAACCTTTTCGCGATTTTCTGGCGAATAGAGCGGAACGGATTCGGTTACACCGCGAACAAAAGGGACTTTCTTCCGGTTTTACACTTACCGAGTTTTTATTGGGACTTCTTTCGTGTGCTCAGTGTACAGGTTTTTGGTGCGGATTATTTTGCGGTATTTTCTTTATAACTTCCGATACGTGTTGGATTTGGTTGAAAAGTATTCACAATCGTTATCTTTTCAACCGGATTTTAATGTTGTTCTGTTGTGGAGCGGCGGGGAGTTTTCTGTCGGTGGTGGGAGATATTTTTCTTGAATGGCTGTTTTTTTCAAAAATGTTGCTCATGCGTCGTTTCGAAGAGGAGGAACATCAACGAACAATGTTGTCCGTTTCCGAACCCAACGAGACGGAAACATAAGATTTTCACCTCTTAACTAATTAATTAAGGCAACTTCTAAAAACCTTTACAAAGATTTATTTTTTGACAAGATATACATGACTTACAGATTTTATTTGATTTTTTATCCTGTAAATCATGTCAAAAAATAGGTTTTTAGAAGTTGCCATTAAATACAAACCAAACAAATAATAGTTAGAGAAATATAAAAACATAAAAAAAAAACATTTATCGTAATAATAAATGCAAGCGAAAAAGGCACACTACACAACAAAAAATTTGCACACCGGCGAGCCGTTTTCGCTTGCATATGACCTATTAAATTATTTATTACCATATTTTATCGTAATTCTTTTAGTAGTCAATAAGTAATAATGTGGGAGTAACTTTTAACCAACGTGTTTTACGGAAAATCTTTACTGAATTTTTAATTTTTTTACTTTTTCAAAATGATTAATTTTTGCGGTACTCCGCAACACAACGCAGGACGAAAGAATAGAAAATTACGTGCCAAAAAAATTTTTTATTACATCTATCTGTTTTGCGGAACACAACAAAAATTTTTTTTGTCACGCAATTTTCTATTCTTTCGTCCTGCGTTGTGTTGCGGAGTACCGCAAAAGGTTGAGTCTAATGCGAACAAAAAAGGGGGCGATGTTTTCCCCTTTCCCATCCCACACCTTCCCAGAGACGGAGCGAGGAAAGTGCGGGACGGGAAAGGGGAAAACGCAATCCGCCGGAAGTGCAGATTACGCCACACTCTCTAGGTGTTGTTCTTGCTTTTGTTGTTGTTCCTGCCCGTTCTTTGCCGTAATTCCATCACGAACATATCGCTCTATTGCCCGTTCATTTGTCCTGTCAAATATTCGCAACAAATATGTGTCAATCTCTTCTCCCAATATTATACGTAAATTCTCCGGGTCGGTTTGTTGTCCATACCGTAACGCCGCCGCCGAAGCCAAACAACCAGCCGCTTGTTTTTCCAATGCCTCCGGTTCACATTTTATCGAATCGTTACGCGACCACATCACCGGTTTACGCTTTTTGTCCGAACCGGGAAAATAACGTTTGAACAATTCCTGAATTTCAACCCAAAGCGGATGAATCGCTGCCTTGTTTTCGTGCCCCCGAATTTTCGGTTTTTCCAATAGGCGGAACCAGTGCGATGTAAGCCAATCGACCAACGCCGTTTCTTTATGATACAAATCATCGACCGTGTTAATGCCCAACGGACGCAATGCGTCACGGCGCAACCGAAATTCAACACGTGTTACACCGCTACCGTCACCAACGCCGCCACTACAATCAAAAACATACTGTTTCATCAATGCGGTTTTTTCGACATTGC
>JAISBG010000488.1 GCA_031266315.1 Planctomycetaceae bacterium
CATTTATTGGAACAATAAAAACAACAAAATACATGCAATCGGAAAAACACAGACGCTTTTAATGTTACTCTGGCGGAACAAAAAACATCGGGCATCCCTTACAAAATTGGAACACGTTGTCTGGAAACATAAAGAAAAAGGAGAAAAAAGAATAGAAGAGGTTAAAACGGAGAGGGGAATTGAGAGAGTCAATGTTGCTTCAACATTCATTGATCCCAATAAAATTATGTCACACATTCATTACATAAATAATAAATTAGAAGAATCATCATTCCCATACAAAATTGTGTCGGTTAATGATCGTTCAAGAAAGTTAAAAGGATACCGATTAAAAATCAGAAAACAATTAGCAAAAAAAACTAACAAAAATCAACAAAACATCTCTGACTTGATCCACAAAATTTGTTCTAAATAATGAAGTTGATCAGTAAGGTTATTCCGATATAATTACTAAAGAATTTTTTTACTACTGTAGATTAGAATAGGAATATAAAAATGAAAATGAATGACAATAATTTTTTACCGTTCTTTAATGATGATGAAATTGCCGCTATTTCACAACGGTCAATGGAATCACTATTGACTGTTCGGCAAGTTGCCAACATCCTGAAACTCAGCCCCGAAGCCGTCCGAATCGAAATCAAAAGGAAAAAAATTAAAGCCTCTCGCGTTGGTCCCAAAGGCGGAGTGCTACGGGTTCGCCCCGATTGGTTGGAAGAATATATCGAAAAACGGAAAACCTTTTCATAGTTTTTTTCGTATCTCTTTCTGCAAACGCCGATTCTAGAGGCAGTTTTCCGATTCAATTATCGTCGATACGGTGTTGTCTTTGCGATAACATTTTGCTCCCTGACTGTTGTTAAGGGGGCTTTTTTTATTTTTAAACGAAAAATTTTTTCGTAAAAAGTAATCTTTTTTCTCCGTCATTCTTGGCGATTCTTGGCAATTATTGGCGATTCTCCGCCATTTCGTGTTTTTCGTTTTGAAAAAAATCGTTGATGCTATGAAAATCATTGTTAATATTGCCGACAGATACAGATATTGCAAGCGTGCAATGTCACGATAATGAAATTGTCCAGTGGGACAAAAAACAATTTGGAGATTCAATAATGCCGCCTGAATTTGATTCGATTAACGATTTGATTGCATGGTTCAAAGAACATGCCAAAGAAGAAAATGGAAAATTCTTCATTGCTGAGATAAAAGATATTCAAACAGAAATGGTCAAGGTACGCGAAGGTAAAGACAAACTGGTTGAAGATCGGAAAAAAGTTACGGCAAAGAAAAACGAGTTGGAGAAAAAACTCGCTGAGCTGGAACCACAGATTGAAGAATATAAATCTCAAATCGAAGCGTTGAAAAAAGAAGGCAACGCCGATGAGAAAATGCAAGCCCTCATCACCGAAAAATCAGCCATCGAAAAAGAATATCGGAAATCGAAAGAAGTTATTTCTTCTTTTGCCGAAAAAGAAAAACAATTGGTTGAATTTCAGCACATTATTGAAGATTACAAAAATAAAGAAAAAACTGCCAGAATTTGGGAAGAGTTGTCTAAGGAAGCCAAAGCGATTGATATTCCTGAAGATATTGTCAATTTCGAATTGAAACGATATTCCGCCGACTTCGATATTAATGAAGACGACGAAATCATTCAAAAAGCCGATCCGCAAAAAACGATTAAAACTTCTTTGCTGGAATGGCAAAAAGAACGAAAACATTGGCAACCCGTTTCCTCTGGCGGCGGAGCAAATCCCGGTAACAAAACACCGACCTCCGGCAAATCGCAAATCGGCGTCGGGGAACTTTTTACCATGAACCAAATTGCAACCACTTAAAACATAAGGAATAAATTATGGCAACAAATTCATTTTACGATATTGCGGTTGAAACCATTGTTAATCGAAGCGGGCGTTCTTCACAAGCGCAACGAAAACTAATTGATTCGCTTACGGAAGAGGCACCCATTTTATTAACAATGCCTATGGAAGAGGCAACACACGCTTATCACAGCGTGTTTGAACGTCTCGTTTCCGTAACGGGACCGGATATTGTCGATCTTGATTCGGCATTGCCGATCATTGATTCACAAACCGAAGTCGGACAGACCAATTTGTCGAAAATCGGCGGACAAATTTTCGCCGGTAAAGACAAAGTTGCTTACTTCGGCAATCTTGAAACATATCTCTCCAAAAAAGTTCCGCCTGCGTTACGTAAAGCCGGAATGGATATGGAGCAAAATATTTATTACAACCGTTTGCTTGCTGCGGCGATTAAATATGACAATATTATCCGCGCAACCGGTGAACCAAGCGAAGGAGGCGGTTATTCGTCTATTGTCGCGGTAACGTGGACCCCCGGCGAGATAATCGGTCTTTACAGTCCGCTTGATTACGGTAACGGTAAAGTATTCAAAACCGGAATGGTGTACGGCGGTAATTTGTGCGAAAATTCACACGGAGTCCTCGGTTATAAATCCTACTTGGAAACATTGTTAGGTATTTTAATTGAAAATCCGAAACGTATCGGTGCTATTGTCAATATCGGTAACACCTTACCGACAAGTCACATGATTGGCGATTTACTCGATTCGGTGCGCAGCAATGGTTCAACCGTATTGTATTGCCATCGGCGAATGATGAGATGGATTGCCGATGAATATGCGAAACGAACACATACGCATGAATATGTATTACAAGATCGAAAATTGACAACACTAACGTTTAATGAAGTTCCGTTTATGGCTTCATTTAACATTCAATTTGGTACGGAGCCGCTCGTTCCGATTCCGTCATAAATTTTTATTTCAATTTAAGACCCCAAATTTCTACTATCGTAGAGAAGAAAGGAATCTGAAAGAATGAAAAATATTTTGTTACTTTTTCTGTTTTTTGCATTTGCGCCGGTTGTGATTGCTGATGAATGTCAAAAGTGTTTCGAATCAATCAATAATTATCGGACACAATCACAATGTCCGAAATTAATTTGGAGTGACGAAATCGCCGCCGATTGTCAACAATGGGCAGATAAACTTCAATCCATCGGAGCAATCCGGTATCGAGGCAGATTGTTTCGAAAAGGCGGCGGTATTCACGGATACTCCGGCGAAAACTGCGCGTGCGGAAATGAATCCGGTTACGAAACGTTTCGGCAATGGCTGACTTCCGAAGCCGGACACCGCGAATTTATGGAACGGCAAGATACAATGGTTGGTGCTGTTGCCAAATCCGGTTTGTATTGGGTTTTTCGTGCCGAAAAAAGTATTGAAACATATAAATCGAAAACCAAAAAACAATAAAAAAAAACATTTATAATCGTATTTTATTTATTCTAAAAACAATGTAAATACATAGGAGATTTAGCATGGCACTTTCAGCAACAATCGGCGGAGACCCGATTCATTTTGGCGATGATTATTTGTCCAAAAAACAGAGTTTACCGGCATCGGCAACAATTTACAGTGAAGAACGTGTGTTAAATAATACACTTGGCTCACTTCAAATTCGCGGTTTTCTCGATGCTTCATTAACCGTTCCTTCAGCAAAGAATTTTTCTATTTCGTTACAATATAAAAATTCTTCCAATGCTTGGGTTACAGACAAAGTTCTTTATGCCGGTTCGAATGTTACAATTCCGGCTGGAACGGTGTTTAAGGAATTGATTGCCCCCGATGACACCAAAAGATTTTTCCGTTTGGCGTTTACTTCGGATTTCGACGCTTCCGCCGTAACATTTACTTG
>JAISBG010000515.1 GCA_031266315.1 Planctomycetaceae bacterium
TTTTAAAGTTGAGTTGAATGACATTATTAAAAACTATACTCTTGAGGAAGAGAATGGTTTTCTTTTTTGTCTTTATGAATCAATATCAAACGCCTTGTATTGCGGCAGAAGCAATACGGAAATTAACATTATTATAAAATTTTCACGCCAACACCAGACAAATGAATTGTTCAAAGATAGAGACAGTTATATTGATTCTTTTACAATAACCGACAACGGGCAAGGATTCACCGATGATAATTTTGAAAAATTTACGAAAACGATTTACAAAACAAATCACGAAGGCGGAAAAGGACTTGGGCGGGTTTCTTTTTTGAAAGTTTTTCAAGAGGTTGAAATTGACAGCAATTTTGAAGAGAACGGCAAAGTCTATAATCGTAATTTCAATTTTAACAATGAAGGAATTGATGACAATAAAAAAATTGTACAAAAAAACTCCCCCATTCAAACAACTCTCACCTTCAATAAAATAAAAAACGACTTCAAAAATTTTACTCAAAAAAATGTTAAGAAAAATGTTGAATGGTACAGCGATGAAGTGTTGAGACATTTTTATGTATTTTTTCGATACTTATTAGAAAAGAATATTAAATTTGAAATAAAAATTATTGACGACAACGGTACCGCAGAAGGTATTATCAATAACGCCAAACTACTAAAAGATGAAGTAAAAGAAGAGCAATTTCAGATCGTCGCTTCAAAGAATTTGCCCGGAATGAATGCGGTTGATTTTACGCTTGTCCATATTAAGACGACAAATGTTGTTGACAATAAAGCGTTTTATGTTGTTGATGAACGTTCAACAAATGAGATAAAAAATCTTGATTTGCCGCCCGGAATTTTAGAAGATAAAAACGGCAATAAATTTTATTACCACGCCTATTTGAAATCAGATTACTTTGTCAAATATCTCAATGATTCGCGGACAAAACTTTCCTTGCCCAAAGAAACAAAAACGTCTGGTGTTGTGTCAAGTATTACGGCGGAGAAAATTGAGCAAATTGTCGGCGTTAAAATAAACAATTTTTTGTGCTACGAAATAAATGTTCTCAACAAAAAGAAAGAACAAGAAATACAAAAAGTCCTTAATGATGAAAACAATAATAAAACTTCACACAACAAAGCCTATCTCTACATTTTTTCAGACGATAACAACAAGAAAACATTATTAAAAAAAATAAAATATAACGATAACGCTCAAACTATTTTGACCAAAGTAAGAGATTTTCACGACGAATTGCAACATGAAACCATCAAAAAAATCAACGAAACAATTGAAAAACTCCACAATGATAAAATTGATATTGACTTTAACAAATTGGAGGATGATGTGAGGTTGTTGATGCAAAAAGTCAATACCGAAAATCTTGTTAATATTTCAAGTTACATAATGTATCGGAAATATATTCTTAACCTTTTTGATGAGGGAATACAGTTTGCAATGAAAACCAAGACACAAAATGAATCCTTCTTTCACAATTTATTATTGCCGCCCAAAACATCGAATAGTATTGATTCTAATCTGTGGTTGCTAGATGATTTGTTTCTTTATTTTGAAGGGATAAGTGAAATTGCGATTGAAGACATCGCGATTAAAGGCAAAAAAATAATTCGTAACTTGACGAACGAAGAAAAAAGGTTGCTCAACGAATTTAATAAAAAACGATTACGAAAACGTATTGACTTATTGTTCTTTCCAGAAGAGAAAAAGTGTGTTATTATCGAGATAAAAGACCCTAAAGTCGGGTTGAATGAAAATGTTCAACAAATGGACAAATACGCTGAACTTATTGCGAATTTTGTTGATCAAGAATTTTTCATCGAAAACTTTTACACTTACTTGATAACAGACAGTTTCAATAAGTACGATAAACCCGGCAATGGTTATCGAAAAATGTACGGCATAGAAGGTTTTGTCCGTAATTCCGCTGATATTAAAAGTTATGAAAACGATGCGGTAATTGCGAATCAATATTCCGAAGTTATCCGTTACAAAGATATTTATTCACGGGCAAAAAAAAGGAATCAAATCTTTTTTGAAAAATTAGATATTAACTGACTTTCTAAAAAATCAAATAATTTTATAACGCGAAACACACGAAAAAGTGCGAAAAATTACTTTCGCGTTACACCGAAGTTCATTAAAATATGAAAATTTCTGATTCTACATCAATTCGTGAATAATAGAGAATAATATTTCATACAATCCGCATTTTCCAAAAAACAGTAATAAAATATTTTGACAAAATTTTGTATTTTAAGTATTTTCTCAAAATTATTGCCGATTTAAAATGTATCTTTACACTATCGACACTTTCCAAAAATTTTCAACCGAATTCTATGTTTTTCACATATCTTTTGGTAACTTTGGAGATATTTGATGAGGTTGTCAAAGCGTTTTAATTCAAATATATACTCAAAGCCGTTTTAAAATTCACGAAGCTGATTACGGAAGCGCAACAACGTGAAGCGGTTACTCAAGGGCGAAGTCTACCGCCCATACCGGCTACGGTATATCAAAAAACTTTGAAAATGTGGATTTTTTGGAGAAAGTATTGATACAATTAAATCTATTAAATTAAATTCTATGACCGCACTTCAAAATACATTCAATAGTAGTACAACATTGTATTCGGCTTCGGCAGTCCAATCAGGAGCGAATACGAAACCGCAAACGGATTCGCAACAAATTGTTACGAATACGGAGACATCTTCTGATATTGTTGCGATTTCTGCGGAAGGTTTGGAAGCGTATCAAAAAATCGAAAATGCCCAACACAATCTGCCGCAACAATTTATTGATATCGAATCAATGATAGCAAAGATGCCGAAGGGCGGTGAATTGGAAGTTTTTTCAGCGGAAAAACATTCGAAACATTTTTCAGCGGTTGCGTGGGCGTTGGGAATTGACACAGAAGGAATGTCGTACAAAGAAGCAAATGAAGCAATTCATATCAATCAGTCAACCATTGCTAATCTCCATTCACAGGCTCAAGCAACAACCGAAAAATTAGACGAAAAAATTACCAGTATTCTCAAAACCAATAATATCGTTTTGGATGACAAGGAAACATTGAATTTGACAGTGAATGAGAAAGGTGAAATCAGTATCGGAAAAGGAATTAGTGAAGATAAACGTACTGTTTTAGAAAAATTATTGAATGAAGACAAAACGCTTGGTCAGGATTTATTGTTTTCCCATGCCCAACGCCAAATGACCAATTTTGGTATTGCCAAAGTAGATAAAAATTCTTATCAGATTCTTGCTGATTCGTTGTTGCAACGGGAATTTGGTATTTCGCTCAGCGATCTTGAACAAGTTCGTCCAGAGGAGACCAATAAAGTCGGTTTGTCTGTTCGAAGTAAAGATGGTCAATACGACAACATTCTTGAAACATTATATGAAGAAGAATTGGAGACATTTACATTCATTGAAAACGCATTAAATAACCGGACAGAAACCACTGTCGAAAAAGGAACTGCCGGTTTTGAATATTCGTATTCCTATAAAAATGGAGTTACGGTCGAAAAAGGTGTAACAGACCAAGCCGGAATGGATAAAATGTTTGACCGATTCCGTAACAGAGAATTGTTGGGTGCAGTGGCAATATACGGTGAAGATGCGATTGATTATTCCGTAACGCTTGATTCTTCCGGTCAAATACTTGACGCAAAAATTAATGCAGTAAAAGGGATTACCGATCAAGGGGCTCTCGCCGAATTAAACCGCCGTTGGACTAATCATATATCATCAATACCGGCGAATAGCGATGATTATTTGCGAGATCCATTTCTTTCCGAAACAACATTACAACAATTCGCCTTTGATATACAACGTTTGTACCGGTTTAATACCGGTGCGAGTAAGGAACAAGCCCAAAATATGAAAATGACATTCGGTTCCTCTATTAAATCGTAAACAACAATTCATTTTTTATTGCAAAAATAAAACATCATGAATATCTCTACAAATTACAATATTTTTCAGAAATACATACCAACAATTCCAAAGTCCGCGAATACGGATTGTTATGTTACAACATGTCAATCGGATCAATATCAATAATCCATTGCACATCAGCCGGAGTTTTCAGCGCAAGCGAAACAGAACGTACACTATTGCGAAGATGTTCACCATTGACGTCGTGAAGGTGAATATGGAAACGATAAAATCCGCGCAATTTCGCAAACGGCGCCGGCGCCGGTCCCAGAATACGATGCGTAACAGGAATTTTTGCAGAAGTTGATAAGAATGTCTTGAGACGGTCGGCAAATTCTATCGCAAATTCCCGCGTTTTCGTTTCATTTTCTCCGCGTATCACAATTCGGATCATTTTCGTGTACGGCGGATAACCAAGTAATTTCCGCATCGGTAATTCCTGCGCCACAAACGTTTGAAAATCATGTCTCGAAGCAGCAAGAATTGCCGGATGATCCGGACTGAATGTCTGAATAATTACACGCCCTCCACGTTCACCGCGTCCCGTTCGTCCCGCAACCTGAGTGATCAAATGGAATGTCCGCTCTGAAGCACGGAAATCCGGTAAATGTAACGCCGTGTCCGCGTTGATCACTCCAACTAATGTAACATTCGGAAAATCAAGCCCTTTGGCAATCATCTGAGTTCCAAGCAAAATTTGTACCTTGCCCTCCCGAAATTGCAAAAAAGCCCGTTCGTGCGCCCCGTAACCTTGCATCGTGTCCGTGTCCATTCGCAATACCGACGCATCAGGAAAACGGGATTTGATTTCCGTTTCAAGTTTTTGCGTTCCGAAACCGCCGTACCAAATTCCGGGAAATCGGCATTGCGGACAACGTGTCGGCGCAGGAATCTGGTAGTCACAATAATGGCATAACGCAATCTCTTCCGTTTTATGATGCGTCAGCGAAACATCGCAATTCGGGCATTTGAGCGCACCGCCGCACGACGGACATTGAATGTGTGTCGAAAAACCGCGACGGTTCAAAAGCAAAATGACTTGTCCTTTTTCATTCAGTGCCGACCGAATCGCTACATGAAGTTGCCGATGAATCGCTCCGCGTGTTGACCGGTTTCGTATCTCTTCACGCAAATCAACAATCTCCACCAACGGCAACCGCAAATTTTTGACACGATTGGGCATCGAAATCAATTGAGTACAGGAATCAAAATTCGTAACACAAGAATCGTGAACACTCCGGCGATTCACATCATGCCAAGATTCCAGTGACGGTGTTGCGGAGCCGAGAATAAGCGGAATATGTTCGAGTTCCGCCCTTTTTCGTGCAACATCACGAGCATGATAACGCGGTGCGGAATCCTGTTTGAACGAATTTTCATGTTCTTCGTCAATGACAATCAATCCAAGTTTCGGAAACGGAGCAAAGACCGCACTGCGAGCACCAACCACCAACTGCACATTGCCCTCCGCAATACTTGTCCATTGCCGATGCCGTTCCGCGTCGGTCAGATGAGAATGAAGAACAGCAACATCAGGAAAACGACTCTTAAAACGTCCCACCGTTTGCGGCGTTAAACTGATTTCTGGAACAAGAACAATCGCTTGACGTTTTCTTCGGACAACTTCATGAATCGCCTGAATATAAACTTCCGTTTTCCCGCTTCCCGTTACGCCGTGTAACAAAAACGTTTCATGCCGGTTATTTTGAATTGCCTCCTGAATTATTGTCAACACTCGCTGCTGGTCGGAATTGAGTTGATAGGGATTGACTTCCAATGTTTTTTGTACGGGAACATCGGTTTCCGGTTTTTGCCGACGGATTGTTTTTGCACGAAAAATGCCAAGCCGTTTCAACGAGTTGATGGGAACAGCGGAACATTTGGCAGCGTGTTGAAGTTCCGAAATGGTCAACGGTTCCGCACTTTGTCGAAGTGTTTCCAAAACATGAAGTTGTTTCGAAGTCAGAATAATTCCTTTTTCTTTGGCATCAGATCGCCGGAGAACCGCCAACCGTTTGTCCGCATCTTCCGCAAGATATAAAACCGTTGTGAGACGAGTTCCGGCATGGGAACGAACTCCCGCCGGAAGCATTGCTTCAAAAACCTGACCAACCGGACAAAGATAATGTTGCGCAATCCATCGGGTCAATTCAAGCATTTTATCGTTCAATAACCGATGTTCGTCAATCCGCGATTGAATTGATTTGAGCGGGACATTGG
>JAISBG010000578.1 GCA_031266315.1 Planctomycetaceae bacterium
GGTATTCTCCTTATGAAAAAAAAGGTAAAATTAACAGATTACATAACATATAATCTGTTTTTCGTGAAATTGGGAACAAACGTAACGCCGAGAAACGGCAACAGAATATCGCTCTTAGATGGAGCGACACGATTGAAAAAATAGGTTTATTCCCACCGACCAAAGTGGTGCATTACATGTTAAAATGTAACGCTGAATTATACCCGTAACATCCCACGCGACGCTCCTTTAGCAGGAGCCACGTAACTTTGGGATATTACAATAATATTCTACACGGAAAATCCGTTGGTCTGTAGAAAATTACTGTTCGCCGAAGCGAATTTTTTCAATAGTTGACGTACTCGAATTTTTTAACACCCGAACAAAAATTCGGGCGATTTATCTTTCAAAACGGAAAAATGATCTCCAATTGTTGAAATTAATAAAAGCGGAAATTATTTTGACCATTATAGGAAAAAACCAAAACGTGTCAATAGATATTCAGTAGGATTGCGAGTTTTTCCTAGCTGTTCACGAAAAAACTTACAATCCTACAGGAGAATCCCCTACACGGCTAAAGTTTTTTATGGTATATTATGCGGTCTTGGAGTTTTTTATTGAATGTTATCAGTTTGTAGAAGTCTGTTATTTCGTTAAACGGTTTTATTTTTCAACCAATTTTTTTGACTAATTTTTTAACTAATTTTTTTAACTAATA
This sequence comes from Planctomycetaceae bacterium, assembly GCA_031266315.1. Lineage (GTDB taxonomy): Bacteria > Planctomycetota > Planctomycetia > Pirellulales > Thermoguttaceae > WRKP01. The sequence goes on from JAISBG010000578.1 coordinate 698, forward strand.
TGTCCAATTTTTTCAACGACAATCAGGATATTCGTTTTCTTTTTGACTATTTTGATCTTCGGGAACTTGCCGCAATTCAGGAGCGGGAAACATTGAACGGCAATGCGGATTATTTGCCGGACAATTCTGACGACATAATTGACAACTACCGCCGGATTCTTGAAATTGTCGGCGAAATCGCAGCAGAAACACTCGCTCCAAACGCCGAACAAATTGACGCCGAAGGAAATACGCTCAATCCTGACGGAACTGTTACGCTTCATCCATTGGTGCAACAAAACCTGGATCGGTTCACACAAGCCGACATGATGGGATTCACGTTGCCGCGAAAATACGGCGGTTTGAATTGCCCGATCCTGATTTACACGATGGCAACAGAATTAGTGTCACGCGGTGACGGTGCGTTTATGAACATGTTTGGGCTTCAGGGAATTGCCGATACGATTTACGCTTTTGCCTCCGATGAAATTAAAAACGAAGTGTTACCAAAATTTTCATCCGGCAATGTAACAGGAGCAATGGTGTTGACGGAACCCGATGCCGGAAGCGATCTTCAAGCGGTTCGGCTACGCGCTGACCAATTGCCGGACGGCTCTTGGGTTTTGAACGGAGTGAAACGGTTTATCACAAACGGTTGCGGTGAAATTTTGCTGGTTTTGGCGCGAAGTGAACACGAAATTAAAGACGGACGCGGTTTAAGTTTGTTTATTTGTGAACGTTCTCCGGCAGTGAAAGTTCGTTGTCTTGAAAAGAAACTTGGTATTCACGGTAGTCCGACCTGCGAGTTGGTGTTCGACAACACTCCGGCGCGGCTGGTCGGTGAACGTCAACGCGGACTGATTACCTACGTTCTGGCGTTGATGAATGGGGCTAGACTCGGTATTGCGGCGCAATCGCTCGGTATTGCCGAAGCAGCCTACCGTCTGGCGCGAATTTATGCTCATACACGTGTTCAGTTCGGCGCACCCATCGAACGGCTTGCGCCTGTTGCGGAAATGGTTGTTGAAATGCAAATCAAAATCGAAACAATGCGGGCGTTGACTTATGAAACGGCGCGGATTTGCGATCTTGAAAACAACACCAACCGCCTCCTCGAACATCACTCCGACCAACTTTCTGATACGGAAAAAAAGGAATTGAAACAGAACAGCCGGACATACAAACGCCTCAACGCAATGTTGACGCCGATGAGCAAATATTTTAGTGCGGAAGGAAGTATTTCGGTAACGTCGGATACAATTCAAGTACTTGGCGGAAGCGGTTACATTAAAGATTATCCTGCCGAACGGTATCTGCGTGATGCCCGAATCACGTCGATTTACGAAGGAACAAGCCAATTACAGATTGTTGCGGCGATTAAAGGAATTATAAGCGGCGTTTTTGTAACTTATTTGGATTCCTTTGAAAAGAAAACTTGCAACGACCCGAAACTTGAAGAACTCAAGGCAATTTTAATCAAAGGGCGTGAAGAAATTCAATCAGCGATTAATTTTGCCAAATCACGAAGCGGAGTCTATATTGAACTGGTTGCTCGACGTCTTGTTGATGCGGCAATTGCGGTTCTTGCGGGACACTATCTTCTTGGTCAGGCAACAAAAAATGAACGGAAAAAACATCTCGCCGAATTATTTATTGTACAAAATGAACCGGTTGTAACAATGAAATGTACTCAGGTCAAACAGGGCAATTCAAAAGTTATCGATGACTACGAACTTCTCGCCGATCCCGTTCCGGTCGCAACCAATTGACTGTGAAAATCGGGTTAGTGTGGTAGTTGATTGTTTTGATCTTTATTTTCTTAACCGTGCAGCGGTGTTATTATAAATAACCGATGGTGCAGCGTAGCGGAACCACCGAATCCGCTTCTCCTCAAATACGAACCGCGCTAGCGCGGTTAATTTACAAATCTTTTTCAGTGATTTTCATTTTCCATGAACGGTTACAAGATGCCTACCTTATGGTTGCAACTTTTAACGAAAATTAGACCTTTTCTCTAACCTTATTTTCATTTTTTTCTCCAATTGCTCTTGCGTAACTTTAGTGTTATTGTTATTCTGTGGGCAGTTTCCTTCCTTGTTATGCTATCTTTCACCGATTTTTTTTCTTTATGTATTCTCCCGAAGTTACTAAAGCTTTTAAGCAAAGTGATCGCCAATTCAAAAAGTTTTTTGGAGTGGCGAATCCGACGTTTTTTCAATTGCTTTCTATTCTCCGTGTTGCCGATGCCGAGCGTCATAAATTTGGTGGACGTCCTAGCCGTATCTTCTTGGAGACCAAACTCCTTTGGACACTCCAATATTGGCGCGAATACCGCACGATGGAACATCTTGCTTATGAATACAACACAGTTGTTAGCCATATTCACGGTGAAATTGTTTGGATCGAAAATGCTCTTATCCAAGATGGCACTTTTTGTCTGCAAGGTAAACAAATCCTTCAAAATCCTGATTCGCCGTATCAAGCGGTTGCGGTGGAGGTGACAGAGCATCCGGTGGAACGCCCTAAAAAAAACAAAAAGAT
>JAISBG010000610.1 GCA_031266315.1 Planctomycetaceae bacterium
TCCCAAATGGTACTGCGGGTTTGACTTTGAAACCGTGCGGTTTGGGCGTTGGGATTCAGAAAGAGGTGTGTTATTTTCGTTCCTGCATACTGATCGATAAACGCATTCAAGCCTTCTAACGTCATTTGTTCCGGTGTTCTTGTATCGAAAAAATGCCAAGCATCTTCATTGATGATCAACATTCCGTCCAATACCGCAGGCGGTGCCGCGTTTAATAGGTTCGTTGCAAAAAACAACGGTAACAGAGTTAAAAACGAAACGATAACAAGGTTCAAAAAATGGGTTTTCATAAAAAATCTCCTAAAATTTATAAACGGACTAAAAACGGGAAGTAATAAACGTAATATACTCCGCAACATAACAAACAAGTGTTTTTTGTAATTATTCAGTGGAATTTTCATATTTTAACGCGAAACACACGAAAAAACGCGAAAATGTGCTAAAAAATAGTTTCGCGATTTTTCGCGGAAATTTCATGTGTTTTGCGTTTAAAAATTTCAGTTAATTGACTGTGTAAAATATATTTTACTGTAAATTAACAACTTCACCATCATTAACATTGGTCAGTTGCCATAAAATAGTCGGGTTGATTGTGTAGTTGTCTATTTTATTTTTAGTATTGTTCCAACGAATCCAGCAACGCCGCAATGAGAATACAAAGGCAAATTTGTTATAACTATTCTTACGGTATGCTAATGGATTCGCCGCCGTGTCGGCTCATAATGGCATCGTAAATGCTTATTGGTATCGTTTGGGTGAGAAAACGACAGGAACCGTCAACAAGTCCGACCATTACTCCGCCGGGATGTTCACTTTGCGTTGAACGTACAATATAATTCGGGTCATCATAACTGGTTTCTTTGGGCGGGTTAATAAAATACTGAATAGTTGCAGTTGCCGATGTCATTATATAACCTTGGCTACCATCTGTTACGACAAAAAACGGATTGAAGCAAGTGTCTGGATAATATGTTCGAGTTGTACCAGAAATTGTAGAAGATTTTGAATATCCGGTACGTTCAAGGAACATTAACGTATTACTGGTTCCGTCAGTAATTGCACTGAAATTATAATCACTTCCTTTGTGAAAAATACCGGTTAAATTACCGCTGGATTTTACACTTCTTTCAGGGTTGCCAGGATAGGCATTATTAGCGTAACCACCGCCATTAACACTATAATCCTTATAAGTTCCAGTAGCGAAAGCCTTTTGTCCTGAAGGACAAACAAAACACGACGGAGCCAGTGATGCTGCTACATTGTTGGCTGAATTACCGTAATCTGGTCCACCGATACCGCCTGTACCGAAGTAATCGAATGTTTTGAGCGGCGTAAAAGAACCCGCATTAAATTTGACTTGTTCGAAGACTTGTTGAGCTTCCACAAACGGCAGGATGAAAACTGCCCATCCTAACATCGCCCAATCTGTTGTTACACCGCTTGGGAGATTACCGTTAATAGACGATTCATTGTAGCCATTGACTTGTGGTTGACCGGCAACGCTGTACACATCCAGATTACCCGGTGGCAAGGCAAGGTATGTATCGTGATAATTGTGCATTCCGATACAAAGTTGTTTGACATTATTGGAGCAAGCCATCCGTCTCGCTGCCTCGCGCGCCGCCTGAACCGCTGGTAACAGAAGAGCGATTAACACGCCAATAATCGCAATCACCACAAGAAGTTCAACCAATGTAAAGCCGAACGGTGAAGAACGAATGAGTTGTAAGAAACTTGCGGAAAAACATTGGGAAAACCAACACTCTCCGCTCTCATTTCTTAACTCTTCCCTACATACTGCCCCCCCCCCCCTGACTTCTCCATTTTAACATTTGACTTTTCACCGAATTTTTTACCAAATGGTTCCGTGAATTTTTCGAAGCGTTTTCAACAAAGTTTTTCATCGTTATGTTCCTTATTTGCAAGGTTTCATTGAAATAATTGCGAGACATTTACCGCAAAACAACACAGTAAAAAAGATGTATCACAATTGAATGAGATTCAAATATTATCAAAAATAATACCAAATGTCAAGAGAAATCTTTCTTTTTGAGAAAATCTTGTTGTTTTAGAATTTTTAAGTAACCACCAACGTTTCAGCCTTACTAGACAAATCTTGCAAATAATTTAAATAGTTGCTTCGATTACGTTGTCGAAAATACCGCGGCAGAACTCCATAACGAAACTTGTGTTCCTGTTTCAATTCGGATACGGATGTAATAAGATGTTTTCGGCTGTAAACCAGTTAGTGAAACAATATTTTTTACAGGATTCCCCGCTGTTGTGAATTTTTTTTGCGTGTCCCAGACTATTCCGTCAAGCGACCATTGAATCCGGTAACTTGACCGTTCTGAAAGAGGACTAGTAAAGGAAAGTTTTAATGTTTTTGTTGTTACTGAATCCAATAATAAAGTATCCGGGAAAACAGTGCTGTTGGCAGAAAGCAATGTTATTGTATTTGTTTTTACGGCAAGTCGGCTTCGACCGGTTGAGTTGGACGCAAAAACCTGATAAGAATATCGAGTCGAACTATTCAATTGATTATCAATGTACGATAAATCAGATGTTGTTCCGATTTGTTCCCATATTTTTTGTACGGTATCATATCTCAAGATGTGATATTCTGTTGCGCCGGTTGCTGCTTTCCATGTCAGAGCAATTGATTCCGAATCAATTGCGAAGGCTTTGAGTTTACTCGGCGCAAACGGAATAGCCATGGCTGTTGTTAATGTTACGGGAGTTCCGGCAAGCGATTTTCCTGTTCTTCCAACGGCAACAATCCGAAATTCATACGTTGATTCGGCTTTCAGCGATTTGACCGTCAACTCTGTTGTCTTTGAAGTTCCGGCGGAAATCCAACGTGTTCCGTTGAACTTTTCAACCAGATAACTTTTGGCTCCCTCAACAGCATCCCATGTAAGAAGAACCTGTTTATCTAAAATTTCCGTAGCAGAAAATCCGGTTGGAGTTGCCGGAGCGGTTGTAACGGATTTTGATTTCGACGCTTCCGAATGAATCGCGGCGTCTGTTCCTAATGCAACAATCCGGTATTGATAAACGGTGTTCGGATCACAATTCGTATCAATCCATTCTTTTGTGTTTTCCGATACTTCCGATTGTGTTACGGATTCCCAGAGAATGGAATCTTCTAAAGAACGTTCAATCCTGTAACCGGAAACTCCTTTCACAGAACTCCACGTAATCTTAACCGAATTGTTATTCAAAACAGTAATTCGCGGAGCAGGCGGAGTTTTGATTTTTGTCGTTACGACAACTGATTGAGACGGATCACTCGTTCCGGCTTTGCTTGTTGCGGTAACACGGTAATAATAAGCGGTTGTTGATTTATGACCGGAAATTGTTACTTCTGTTGAAACGGCGGAAACAGTCGCCGTTTTTTTCCAGGCGGTTCCGTCGGTCGAACGTTCGACGATATATTGTGTTGCATTTTCAACCGCGTTCCAGAATACTTTGACTTTGGTGTCGTTGACGGCTTGAGCAGTCAATCCGTTGGGAGGCGATGCTGGCGCAAGTGCCGGTGTTATCATGGTTAAAATAGTCGAGGACTTCGATTCTCCGGCTTCGTTCAGAGCAATAACACTGAAATAATGTTTCATTCCGGAAGCAAGATTAACCGCCTTTCCGCCGGTTCCGGTGATAACCGAACTGCCAAGTTTTTTCCAACTCCCCAATTGACCGGTCAAGGAATATTCCAAACGATAAGAACTGGCACCGTCAACGGCTTTCCACGATAAGTCAATAGTTGACGAGTCAAGAATCGTTCCTTTCAAACCGGTTGGTGCTTTCGGCAAGGCAACTGGAGTTGAAACTGTTACAGTGTTTGAGGGCAGCGATTCTCCCGCTTTACTGACGGCAATAATTCTGTATTGATAAGTTGTTGAATTTTTAAGATTATTGTGCTGAAATGAATTTGTTGCTGTTGTCCCAATTGCCGTCCACCGATTTTTGGCGGAATCGAATAATTCGACACGATAATTTGTTGCGTGAACCGCCGTATCCCACGAAATCCGAACCGCAGAAGTACTGATCGCGGAACCCTTGATATTTAACGGTGTTGCGGGAATTTCCGCTTGAGTGGTTGCCGATACCGCAGAACTTGCTCCCGACGGAACATAATAGTTTAAAGCGTAAATCCGATAATAATATTTGGTACTCGAATTGAGTCCGGTAT
>JAISBG010000789.1 GCA_031266315.1 Planctomycetaceae bacterium
CTTTTTGACCTACGGTGCGTAACAGGAGATAGTGATAAAGGATTTAAAACAACTACCCCCGACAGGATTTGAACCTGTGACCTGCGGTTTAGGAAACCGCCGCTCTATCCCCTGAGCTACGAGGGCAAATACCGTAGCCGGTATGGGCGTAGGTTGCGTTTGCGTGTTCAGCGACGTGAATTATAATTCGTTATAAACCGAAACAACATTGGTCTGTTGCCCTAATTGATAACCGGAAGTTTCGGTATGGATAACCGCCACTTCCGGTTTTGTCAGATTTTGTTCTTGACAATTTTTTTACAATCGGTTTTTTTTAACCAATTAATCAATTAACTAAAATTAACCAAACGGGTTATAGACACCTTGTTTGGCAACACTGCCTTCGTAGAAACCGTCGGCATCAGGCATCACCGGCGGATTGGCATTCCAATCCCAAACACCTTCTGTCGGCATATCGGTTTTGCCTTTTTCAACGGCTTCGTCCCATTTGACGATTTTTCCCGAAAACGCGGCGTAACGACCAAGAACTGCGGTCATTGTCGAATGGGCTCCGTACCAACCGTCGTTCCGTCTAATATTTTCACGGATATTTTTGGCATGGACAACATGTTCATACGCAAACTGCCCCGCGTTCACACCGGTTGTGAAGAGTTCTTTGCCGGAGAAATCGTTGAGCCAACCTTTTCCGCCTGCTTCCGAACCGCCGGCACCTTTGGTTCCGTGTACAAATTGATTGACGGCGTTAAAAGTGTTTCCAATGTGACGACATTGGCTGAACATTTTTGAACCATCGGCGAACGTAAATTCGACGAAGAAATGATCCCATGCCTGACCATGCCGATTACATTGACCTTTGTTTTTCTGATACCATTCGTCCCACGCCGCACGATCAGCAAACGGCGGAGCGGTTCGGCGCAATGCTTCGGGACAAGCCTGATTCTGACGACCGCCCATAGCGTTGGCTTCGACCGGATGACACATGTTATCGCCTTTACTGTGCATCCAGAGTCCCATGTCAAGGTTATGAACATGTTGCTCGGTAATATTATCACCGCAAAGCCAAACGAAGTGATACCAATTTTTCATTTGGAACGACATTTCACTTTCACCGGCATCACGGTGCCGACACCAAATGCCGCCGCCGTTCCAATAAACCCGTGTAAACGAAAGGTCGCCGATCAAACCTTCATGAATTTTACTGATCCAGTTTTGGAATCCCTGATCGTAACGCCGTTGCAAACCAACAGTTACCTTGAGATTTTTTTCATCGGCAATTTTGTTTGATGCGACGAGGCTGCGAAATCCGGCAGCGTCAACACAAAGCGGTTTCTCCATAAAAACGTGAACACCTTTTTCTACGGCGTAACGGTAATGGAGCGGACGGAAACCGGGAGTTGTGGCGATCAGAACCTGATCACCGGGGCTAAGACAATCGATTGCTTTTTTGAAGCCGTCGAAACTGCTGAAGACACGATCTTCCGGCAAATCGATTTTACCTTTGTACTTATCTTCGCCTTCTTTCCGCAAGGCGTCGGCTTGCCGTTTGGCGTTCCCTTCAAAGGCGTCGGCAACGGCAACAAGTTTGACGTTATCGCCAACATCTAAACGTTGGCGAATTGCGCCGCTACCGCGACCGCCGCAACCAACGAGGGCAAGTTTAATCTGGTCATCTCCGGCGGCATAGGCACTGCGTCCAACAGAAAGTTCGCCGACCAAAGTTGCTCCGGCGGCTAATGTACCGGAAGTTTTGAGAAAATCACGTCTCGACGTTTGGGTCTTTTTCTGCATACTAAAATCTCCTTTGTTGCAAAAATTTTTTTTGCGTCCCCTGTGGATCGCGTATCGTGAATAAATCACGAGTTAAAGTCCACAGTATAACTATTTAAGAAAAACTCCGCAACACATTTCACTAGAAAAACTTCAACCAGAAAAAAAATTTTTCTGATTCTTCCGGATTAGGTGTTTCCTCGAAATAGTAAAATCATTGGTAATATTTCAGCAGAATTTTCATCTAAAGGTAAACAATCATAAGGTGGGCGATGTTTTGCTAAAACATCGCGTCGGCGTTAGCCGACAGTGAACCAGATTAACAACGGCAATTTGTATTGCCTTCCGTTTTGGAATCAATATAGCGTCAACCGGCGCAACCGCCCAGCGGGCTTTTTGATAAATAGCCCACCGCTTTTCGTATGTTTCGCATTTAAAACGAACTTTTCAATGCTTAGACACCTGATCCGGGAGAATCAGAAATTTTGTGTATTCCAATTGTTCAAAAAAATCAAAAAATCTTTTCTCTGTGTCCTCTGTGGTAAAAAAAGAATTATGAGAGGTTGCCTAAGTTCGTTTGAACATTTTATCGAGTTCTTCCCGCGAAAGGACAAGTATGGACGGTCGTCCGTGAGGGCAATGATGAGCGTTTGCCTCTTTTTCTGCCAGCGCGATTAGGCGGGAAATCGCATCGGATCGGAGTTGGTCGCCGGCTTTGATTGCCGCTTTGCACGCCATACTGTGGAGCAGTTCTTCGAGCATCTCTGTTCGACTCAATTTTTTTCCGGTTTCAAGAAGCGGTTCTAATAACGACATTAAAATTTCCGTCGGAGGAGTTTTTGAAAGAATTGCCGGAAACGCAGAAATCAGCATGGTTTCACCGCCAAACGGTTCCACGTCAAGACCAAGCGTTTTGAAAAATTCGGCGTGTTCCGCAACACAGGCAAATTCATTCGGAGACAAATCAACAGGAATGGGAACCAATAACCGTTGCGATTCGAGTTGTCCTTCGCTCATTCGTTCTTTGAGTCGTTCATAGAGAATCCGTTCATGCAACGCGTGTTGGTCAATCAGGGCAATTCCTTGTAACGTTTCCATAATAAGATAACGGTCGTGCATCTGGACAACGAGTTTTCCTTGCGGCGAATACGCAACCCGATCGGAAAACAATGTCTGCAACTTGTTCAATACGGATTGGTCTTTAACATTATTATTGTCCGTGTTATCGTTATTATTCTCAATAAAAGAAGGTTGGAGATTTTTTTCTGTTTGTTCCGGTCGATCCGGCAATGTGTGAAATGAAAGATCATTTCCGCCCAATCGATTGAACGTTCCTCGTGTCGAACCGGATACAGTGGAACTGAATTTATCGGAACTCGAACTCAATGTATCCCAATCGGACACACCTGAATGGGAATCAAAGCCGGATTCCGGTTCGCCGAAATTCGGCGAAGTTGCGGAGAGATGAGTTGTTTTCTCAGATTCGTTGGAGGCGTCGTCGTTAATTTGTTCGACCCAATGATGGCGTGTTTCTTCGGCTGCAGAAGAATCGAGAGCCGCACGCGGGTCATTAAATTCATGCCCTGCAACACCACCATGCAATTGTTCTCCTAATATTGGGGCGGTTTCTGTTTGAGCGGTAATTTTTTCTGAAGAGTTGGCGTGGAACTGGTTGCGTAAATCGGAATTGAGGAATTGTTCACGAATCACGTTCAGAAAATCGGCGTAAATACGGCTGGAATCAAGGAAACGAACTTCCATTTTGGTCGGATGAACATTCACGTCGAACATTTCCGGCGACATCTCAATCTGTAAAAAAGCAATCGGAAAACGTCCGGTCAACAAAATTCCACGATAGGCTTCACCTAAAGCGTGTTGCAATGCCCGATCACGAATATACCGTTTATTAAGAAAAAAGTATTGCATTCGGTTATTATTACGGCTTTGGCTCGGGTGGGAAACGAACCCGGAAACCCGAACAACCGCACCAGCCCGACTTTCCACATAAATCAAATTCCGCGTAATATCTTCACCGAATAGTTGACGAATTCGGTTTTGCGGAGTTTCTTCTGCCGGTAAATCGTAGATAACACGTCCGTTATGTTTTAAGGTGAAATGAATTTCCGGATGTGGCAACACCAATCGGGTAAAAGTTTCGGTGATATGTCCTATTTCGGTGGTGGTTGATTTCATGTATTTCCGGCGAACCGGAGTGTTGAAAAAAAGATTACGGACTTCAATTTGTGAACCGACAGGTATTCCGCACGGCACCGAAGCGGTTTGTTCGCCACCGTTACTGTGAATTTCGGCGCCTTCATTACTTTCCGCGACACGGCTTTTGATAGTCATCTGGCTGATTTCGGCAATCGAAGCCAATGCTTCACCACGAAAACCGAAAGTTCCGATATGAAATAAATCATCGGAGTCGGAAATTTTGCTGGTTGCGTGCGGCGATAACGCCAGAACCAATTGATCGGCGGCAATACCGCTGCCGTTATCGACCACACGTATCAAGTCGCTTCCGCCTTTATCGATAGCGATATCAATTCGTGTTGAGCCGGCGTCAATAGAGTTTTCGACCAACTCTTTGAGAACACTTGCCGGTCGTTCAATGACTTCACCGGCGGCGATTTTGTTAATCATGCTCAGTGAAAGAGTCTTGATAATATTCATGATTTTAGATTTCTGATAATTTTTCGTGAGATTTTCGTTAAAAGTAGGCAATTATGATGAAAATTCCTGATTCTATCGGATTAGGTGTTCAAGTATTTTGATAAACCCCGCAGGGGTGTGATGTGCATAACCGTAGGTGAAGCGAAGCGCAACCTACGGTTCAGAATATCACGACTCCCAAAGCCCCGCAGGGGCGAGATTATATTCGGCGGTTGTTATTATCTCGCCCCTGCGGGGCTTTGGGAGTTGAGGATTTCTTTATCCGGCGGTTGCGCTGCGCTCCACCGCCGGTTATGCACATCTCGCCCCATGCGGGGCTATGGAAACTAGTTATCTGAAAAATACCCAATACAACCCTAACGCAGTATAAACTAATAAAAATTTGCCCTTCTTGGAGAGCAAATCAACCAAAATCGCTGGAAATTGAACCCCAAACGCCGACGTTTGAACTCGAAACGCCGACATTTGAACCCGAAACGCTAGCGTTTGAACTCGAAACGCCGACATTTGAACCCGAAACGCTAACATTTGAACTCTAAACGCCTGCTTTTGAACACGAAACGCCGGCAATTGAACCCGAAACGCTAGCGTTTGAACCCAAAACGCCAGCGTTTGAACTCGAAACGCCGGCGTTTGAACCCGAAACGCTAGCGTTTGAACTCGAAATGTCGGCGTTTGAACCCGAAACGCTGGCGTTTGAACTCGAAACGCCAGCGTTTGAACCCGAAACGCTAGCATTTGAACTCGAAACGCCGGCGTTTG
>JAISBG010000332.1 GCA_031266315.1 Planctomycetaceae bacterium
TTCAAAATGGCAGGATTGCAAGTTGCCGGTAATTTAAATACTTGGAAAACACCCAATTCTTTTGCCGACTGGATTGATGGAACAAGTAATCAACTTATTGTTGGTGAAAAATATATCCCGCCGGATTATCTTAGTAAATGTGTCGAAAATGCTGTTACGAGCGGTTTGGTTCCAAGTACCGGATATAATGCTAAGGCTGTACGAATGGATTGTAGCGGATTTTATCAAGGCGGTGAAAATTTTTCCGCGATGTCCTGTTTAATGCACAATTATGGCGGTTCTGTCGGTGCTATTGTTAAACGTGCAGAAAATGTTGTAAAACTGGAACCAACATCACAATATGGTTTGGGCAGTTATCATCAGGGAATTTGTAACTTCCTCAAAGGTGATGGTTCAGTAATTCCTGTTCAGAATAATATCGCCGATATTATACTTTTAATGTTGGCAGATATTAGCGACGGCGGAATACCGGGATTGCCTTAATTGTAATATTTCAGTGGAATTTTCATACAGATAAAACTCAAGAAGTCGGCAAACATAAGGTGAGCAACCGTTCGCAGAACGGTTGCGTCGGCGATAGCCGACTGTGAACCTGATTAACGACGGCAAATGGCGTTACCAACGGTTTGGGAATCTAATTGCCAAACAAAATCAGGGGTAAGTCGGCTATTCTGACCTCGTTAGAGGTCAAATATTTATAGAACAAATGTTGCGGTATTTAACCGACCCTTTGGGTCGAATATTTATAGAACAAACGTTGCGTTTTTTATATGCGACCCAAAGGGTCGAATATTTATTCCGACTCGGTTGCTATAAATATGCGACCCCTAACGGGGTCAGAATAGCCGTCCGAAAACAGGGTACAAGTCGGCTATGCCGACGCGACCTTTTAGCGAAAGGTCGTCCACCTTGTGATTGCTCACCTGACGTTGACCAATTTTTAATGAAAATTCCACTCCACTGAATAATAAACCCTTTTTTGAACCTTAAAAACAATATGAAAAACCATTTGATTCTTTTTGTTTTCGCATTTCCTTTCATTTTCGGTTGTGGTCATCCGAAAGTAACAGGAACAGTCAAATTCGACGACGGAACACCGTTAACATCAGGAGGTGTTGCGTTTATTAACTTGCCGTATCAGGCTGTTGGAGCGATTAAGTCTAACGGCAGTTACGAAATGTTCGAACTGAAATCGGGAGACGGTGTTCGACCGGGAACGTATCAAGTAACCGTTTCCGCAACAACCGGCGGCGGAAGTGATGGAACTCTGCTTGTTCATTTGATTGATCCGAAATTTGAAAATCCGTCCACGTCCGGTTTAACTTGCGAAGTCAAAGGAAATACTGTATTTAATATTACCGTTACAAAACCGGTAAAATAATTGTAAGGTTTTGTATGCAAATAAAGGTCAATTGAGTTCGGCGATTAAACAGAGGTGGACAACCTTTCGCCGGAAAGACTTTCATCTACGGTTGCGTCGGCGTTAGCCGACTGTGAGCAAGATTAACGACGGCATTGCCCTTGTTATGGTCGAAAAAAGAGGAAAGAATTTTTTTGAATTTGATCTCCCGACAAAGGGAATTTAAAAAGATAAACTAAAACTGTTTCAATTTTTCTTCCGCCCCTTTAGGAGCAACACGTAACACCCCACTGCAACGCGGTGGGGTGTTATGCAATGCCCCTAAAGGGGCGGAGGAAAACTTGCAATCTTACAAGGAGACCCATTGTGTCGGTTGACATGGACTCGTTTTTCTGCGAAAATTTTTTCTCTTTGTTGTGGAAAGAATTTTTTGAAAGGTAAATCATGTTAGATCGAAAATTTATTCTGGAAAATATCGAAGCCGTTAAACTCAATTGCAAAAATCGAGGAGTTACGGCAAATGTTGATCGTTTTGTTGCGATTGAAACAGAACGGAAATCGTTACAACAAGAGTTGGAACGTTTGCAGACCGAAGCCAACTCCATTTCAAAATCTATCGGTCAGGCAAAATCTCCAGAAGAACAAAACGCCAAAAAAGAAACCGGACGTCTGCTTCGCGAAAAAATCACTGAAATACGAACAACATTGGAACGTATCGAAAATGATTCGGATCAGGTTCAACGTTCAATTCCCAACATGGCTCACCCCGACGCACCAATCGGGGCAGATGACAGTTCAAATCTGCAACGGTTATTAGGAAAAACTCCCATTCCAACTTTTGATTTCAAACCGTTAGATCATGTTGTTCTCGGTGAACAACTTGATCTGATTGATTTTGAAGCCGGCGCAAGAGTTGCCGGAGCCGGATTTTATTTTCTCAAAAACGAAGCGGTTTTGTTGGAACTTGCGTTGCAACGTTACGCCGTCGAAATTCTAAGTCAGGCAGGTTTCACACTCACCACAACACCGGATATTGCACATAACGATATTTTACAGGGAACCGGTTATATTCCGCGCGGGCAGGAAACTCAGATTTATAGTATTGACGGAACCGATTTAAGTCTCGTTGCAACAGCGGAAATTCCCTTAGGCGGGTTATTGGCAGGACAAACGGTTGACGCGGAAATACTTCCGTTACGGTTTTGCGGTATTTCGCATTGTTTTCGTACAGAGGCGGGTGCCGCCGGACGAGCTTCACGCGGATTGTATCGGGTTCATCAATTCACGAAAGTGGAAATGTTCGCGTTTACATTACCGGAACAAAGTGAAGCAATACACAACGAAATGCTCAATCTTGAATGTAAAATTTTCGACGGACTTGAAATTCCTTATCAGGTTGTTGACACCGCAACCGGTGATCTTGGCGGTCCGGCTTACCGCAAATTCGATCTCGAAGCGTGGATGCCGGGGCGCGGTGAAGCAGGTGAATACGGCGAAGTTACCAGCACTTCAAACTGTACAGATTATCAAGCCCGCCGCCTCAATGCCCGATACAAAATCAAAGGAGAAAAAGGTACAAAATTTCTTCACACCCTAAACGGAACAGCAATTGCTATTAGCCGGGCATTGGTCGCCATTCTTGAATTGTATCAACAAAAAGACGGTTCCATTGTCGTTCCGAATATCTTACAGCCGTTTGTCGGAAAAGACGTGATCCACCGTAAAGAACTTGTTGAGAAATAAACGTAACTGTCTATTTTATTTTTACCTAGATATACTGCGTTAGTGTTATGTTCGGTATTTTTCGAATGATCGAAATTAAGTTTCCGCAACCTCATTTCCAACCTAATTTTCATAACAAAACAACCTCCGTAGCAAAAATGACAAAAAATATCCTAACCTCATTACCCCATTAAAAATTATCAATGAGGTAATGAGGTTGCAGCAAGTGAATCGTTTAACGAATATCTATCTTGATTTATGTGATATTTTCCGGAAAAAGCCCACCCCTAATACAGTATAGTTTACCGTCAAACACTGCATTGCCCTTTATCACTGAACAAATGTTTTTGGATCAGTAATTTCAATAGTAACACTTCCGCCTTTTTCGGGAACGGTAATTTTGACGGGAGTTGTTTTGATGTTGCCCCATTCTTTGGGAACAGGGTGAGGCATTGCCGCAATTTCCGTTTCAATTTTTTTTGTGTAAGCGGTAATTTCTTCATTACTCATTTTACTCAATTCGGCATTGGAAAGTTTGGACGGTGACTCAGGAGTATGAGTAATCACTGCCGTGTAAATTCCCGATGGTACGCCCGTTTGGGAAAAAACATTCATCGTTGTTTCCATTTTCGCAACGCTACCGGCATTGGTATAGGCAGTAACAAGATACGGTGAATTTCCGCTTTCCAAAAGGAATGAAACGGCTGCTCCTTGAACCGGAGAACCGTTGTGAGTCAATTTCGCCTCAAAGGGAACCAATTTTGCGGGAAAACCATCAGGAAGTTTCTGTTGGCAACCAGTTTGAACCGCAAGAACAAACAGAAACATTACTGTAATAATATATTTTTTATTTAGTTTCATAAATGGTAAAATCCTTATTTTGTATTTTTGTGTTAAAAAACGAACGTAAATAAATAGAAAATAATCAATAAGGTGGGCGACCTTTCGCTGAAAGGTCGCGTCGGCGATAGCCGACTTGCCTCTGTGAGCAAACGGAAATCTGTAATTCTTGCCGTTTGGGGTTCTGATTTCCATCCGTCCACTGGAGCAAGTTGCCTATCGGCAACGCAACGTTTCAGCGAAACGTCGCCTACCTGCTAAAATATTTACGGAGTTCCTGATTCGCTACCGTTTGCAGACCCTAACGCGCCCCAAACTCCCCAATGCGAAACACCGTCTGTTGCCGGATGATGGAGAATATTCGCGGAATCATCGTAACCAGCAGTTATTGCATTTACTGTTTCTGAAATGAAGTGAACGGAACCATCGCCGTAACAACCATTAACTCCGCCGGAATGACTACTAGATGGAGTATTGAGCGTCAAGTTATTTCCCCAATTATCTCCCGCACAAGATGCCATATTGGGAGGCAAGACAGTAGAAAGACCGCTAACACTGGTGTCACCGCTAGTCCATTGTAATCCCGGACTGTTTCCTGCCGCTGTTGCGGAAGTATCTTTTGAAGCGTTGATACACTGAAGACGCGTTACGTTACTAGCAAATCCCCACCCGCTAGTGATGTAAACGGTTCCTTTTTTTGGCATTGTGTAACTATATAGCGCGCGTTCTGATTCAAGACCAACACGTTCCGAAAAAGCAATGGTATTGGAAAGACCGTCAGAAATAGCCTCAAAACCTTTGAAAGAGTAGTGAAGCCCGAAAAATCCGCGTGGACAGTGGGATACGTCGGCAAAAGTACTTGTATTGGTATTGACATCGCCATTAGTAACAACATCGCCATACATAATATGGTAATTGTTGCGTCCCACATTATCGCAGGCACTGATAGGAACTTCGCCGCTATTGGACGGACAAAGAAATACCGGAAAGTTGACTCCGGTAACTCCTGC
>JAISBG010000825.1 GCA_031266315.1 Planctomycetaceae bacterium
TTTTTTGACAAAAGTGCTTGCAGAAAACTGTCCCAGTTGCCGATAAAAATATTGTAAAGAAATTGTTTCAAAAGGGATAATATTACAAAACAGTTCATAATCCCACATCACTCGCTCACAACACTCCGAACAATTAAACAAGAAATCAATGTAGATTGAAAATGGACAATCAATAGCTTGTACTCTCAAATCATACACCTTATACAAGACCATTTTGGATCTAATTTTTGCCGTTCACCGCTAATCCCTTCGCTGAAGGGTCGCGCCGGTTGAGTCCTTATTGACTCCAAAACGGAAGGCAATACAATTTGTCATCGTTAATCAGGTTCACAGTCGGCTAACGTCGACGCGACCGTGGGTGAAAGCTCTTTAGCAAAAGGTCACCTACCTTGTGGTTGCCTACTTTATTTAACGAAAATTCCACTAAAATATTACAAGAAATCAAACGGAAAGTAATACAATTTGCCATCGTTAGTCAAGTTCATTGTCGGCTATCGTCGGCGCAACCTTTTAACAAATGGCAAAAGGTCGCCTACCTTGTGTGGCTACCTATTTTATGATTTTGCCTGCCCTTATTTTTGAACGTTTAATCTAGAACGGGTAGGACGAGTTTGCCTTGTTTTTGTAATTCTTCGTTGACGAACGCTCCAAGTCTGGGAGCGTTGGCATCAAGCCAGAGAATAATTCGGCGGCGGTCTGTTTCAGAAATAATGTTACGGTGATTTTCGTCAAACAACGCACGTCCAAGTCGGCTGTTCGCCGCTCCAACATTATCCGGTATCGCCCGACTGCCGCCCGCTTCGCCAGACCGAACCATTGTACCGCTCATTCCACCGGCATAAAAGAAAACGTACGGTTTTAACTCAGGAAAGTCCATTTTTCGGAGAACACTTTGTTGTTGCTCATGGCAGGCAACACATTTTTCAAAAACCGGTTGAACGGTTCTATAAAAATTAATCGGTTCAATCTCGCCAATTTCCGGCTCCAACTTTGACGGAGGACGTTGAAATGCCTTCGCCTGAACAATCGGACGATTCGGAACGGTTGATTGTGTTGGTTCGTGGCAACCGATACAAACCAATTGTTCACCGGAGTGAACGAAAGCAACCGCCCGCATCGTTTGAACCGCCATACCGTGTTCATCGAGAATTTGAAACAAAAGTTGTTTACCGGCAGGGGCTTCAAAGAAAACACTGCCGTCTTCTTCAACCGGAACCGTACCCAATGGAATACGCGGTGTATTTTCCGGCGCGTAACCAATATCCGGTTGATTCATCCACGGATTCGGTTTCGGGATTACTTGTAACACTCGAAGCCGTTTGATTTGCCGATTCACCGGTAACGGCATGTCCGCAATGTTGACATTCACAACACCGATAGTTGCCGATTGGTCTGCGTTTTTGAAATCTTCCTCTTGAACCGTTTGACGCGGAATGATTGGCGGTTTGGGACGCGGACGAACCGGAACCGGCTCCGTAAGCCGCAATCGTGGATCGTAACCAATAGGCAATATTTCCCGTTCACAAATTAATTCCTCATTGCCAAACCGGTCAAGTACAACCAAATCTTCCCACGAATTACAAAGAAAAATATCTTCGTTGAGCGGAAACGGCGAACCGTAACGATATTGTCCGCGTCCGGGAGATTCACTTTCAGGGAATGGAGTGTAGGGTGTTACACGGCGAAGTTGATTGGCGTGGTAATCGTTTTTCTCCCGCAAATCCAAAATACAAAGCGACCCGAATGTTTCTCCGTGATGCGGAGCCGCCGTAAAAACGTAACGGTGTGAATTGGGAATCGCCCGAATCTGCATTTCGGTCATCGGCAACGCACTCGGAGCATCAGGGCAATTTCCGAAACGGTGATCACCGTGTTTTTTGCCGATAAGAAATTCCCAATCATCAACTAATTCGGTTAATGGTTTCGTTTTTTCAAAATCATCTGTTTCACGTAACGAAATCGAATGGTTAAGCGGATGATGATTCAACGTATGCCAAGGCAATGGGTAATTTCCGTGCGGCGCACGGGGATTTCGCCCGTCAGGAAAACATGTCCAGAAATTGGAACCAAGACAATTTTCACGGTCTGTGTAATCCCAACGAGTGTAAACCAACATTCCGCTGTTATCCACACTAGGCTGCCATTCACTTGTTTCAAAAAAACTGATCGGATAAATATCGCTACCGTCATTTTTCATACTATGCAAAACATACGTTGTTACACGCAACCAGTCGTGTTCACCAAAACAACGGATGAAACCGCCGCGACGTTCCGAAATAAACACAACCCGACCATCCGGCAACGGACACGGATCAAAATCGTTATACGAACCATCGGTTAATTGTACAATATCAGAACCGTCCACTTGCATTTTGAAAAGATGCCAAACCGTGTCTGGTGTCCAGAGCCAACGATGTTCCCGCGAATTATTGTATGAAAAATAAACCGTCTGACCGTCGTAATCCAATTCGGGATAGCCAAAGGAACCGCCGTCAAGTTTTGTTCCGGCAAGCCGCGAAGACGCGCCGGAAACAATAATTCGTCCTTCGGTCAGATTTTTGATTTTCGGTATCGGTTCCCGCCAATCGGAAATAGTGAACAGACCGCCGCCGTGAATCGTATTGAACCCATAATTTTGTGTTGCGAAATGTCCGCCCATCCGGTCGTTGTTACGGTTATTTGTCAACCGGCTTCCGGCGTAATTGGCACGGGCAAGAAACAAAATACGGTCAATGGATTCCAATTCCGGGTCGGCAAACATGATTTGTCGGCGCAACGCACACGCGGCAAAATAATTACTTTTATCGGAATCATACAACTCCGCTGATGATTCCTGATTTTCCGTTCTTTTATTTTTACGGTTCCGATAATTTTTGTTTAACAAATCCCAATCGTTTTGCAGACGTGAAAATTTTGAAACAGAATCATTCCAGAGATTGCCGTGCCGTTTACGTAACTGCTCAAGCAATGCTCCGGTACGGCGGAGAACAACAGCCGTCGGATCCGTTTCGTCTGGCAAAATAAGAGCGTGTTGGTCATAAACTTGCGACGCTGCACCGCGCGGGAGTTTTGTTTTGCCCTGAATCTGATTTTGCAAATCAATATATTGTTCACCCCATGCCGCAAAAATACCGGCTCTGAATTGTTGCGGCTCAATTGTTGTCAATTGATGTTCGGAAATTGCCTTGCGTAAATCGTCGGCGTTTCCAATGAGTTTTGGTACATTTTTCGGCGGTTTCTCTCCGAGTTTGACGGTCGGCTCAATGCTTGCTCCGGCGGTTGGAAATAACCGGTTGATCAACGGTGAACCAACAGAAACAAATCCGCCCACCGGTTGAGCAAGTAAACCGCTAACAGCAAATATTGTACCGTTTATTCTAAGATTATTTTCACGGCAAATTTTCCGCATCGTTTCGGAAAGCGTAACAGAATCAACGGGTTGTTCTATCGGTTCAAAAGAACAACTGAACAACAATGTGTCGGCATCGTCCAAAATTCTCAGGTCGTCGATAGCACCGCAACAGGACAAAGAATCTTCAACCAGCGAACCAATTGCCAGTACCGTATTCGGCGGTGTTTCCGTTTTTGTCCGGTTTATCGGCATTACCGCAACAGATTGACCGTCAATAAACAGTTGTACATTATTGTTGCGAAATTCAACACCGAGATGACGCCACATTCCGTCGGCAACATTAACCGGAACAATAAGATGATCCGGTTTATTGCCGGGAACATACAACGCCAGATGCCCATTGCCGGCAAAACTAAAAAATTCCCAATGACGTGGCGAATTTTTGGGTTCATGCGCAACGAAAATATTAAACGATTTCGGGTTATCAATCTTTGCGAAAAATTCAACACGAAGCGGTTCGTTATTGAGGCTTGGCGAACCGGGGATTTTGAAACTGTTACCGTTTGGAGCATACGCATTGCCGTGTTCTTCGTCAAGAGAAGGAACGGAATAAACGGTAGAATCAATCATATCAACCGCCGTATCAACCGAAGCAATTCGGTGAATCGTCGGCGGTAATTGTGCAGAAACATTGCCGCAATAAACCAGAAACAAAATGAAAAAAACAGACCAACGTGTCATTGTTGTACTCAAATGTAATTATTCACAATATTGATACGAAAAAATCGTAACGGAACATTTATTTCCGAAGAGAATTAAAGTTTGACCTGTATTCGTTGCCGTAACCAGTATCAATATTGTGTTTGATCCGGTTTACAGGTCAACAGCGAAATCGTCCAAC
>JAISBG010000841.1 GCA_031266315.1 Planctomycetaceae bacterium
ATGAATTTTTGTTGCGCGGTGCGCACATCGTCAACAACGAAGAACGCGATAAACTCCGAAACCTCATTCTCAAAGACGGAAAAATCAACGCCGAAATCGTTGGACAATCCGCGTACAAAATTGCGAAAATGGCTGGTTTCGATGTTCCCGAAGCAACAAAAATTCTCGTTGGTGAAGTGGACAAAATCGGTAACGAAGAACCATTATCGTTTGAAAAACTTTCACCGGTTCTTGCGATGTATTGTGCGAACAATTTCGAGAACGCGGTTGAGAAATCGATTGCGTTGATTCGTTTTGCCGGCATGGGTCATACGTCGGTGCTTTACACTGACCCGAACAACGCCGACCGAATCGAAATGTTCGGCAAACGCGCCACAACCGGTCGCGTTCTCATCAATCAACCGTCAAGCCAAGGTGCCATCGGCGACCTGTACAATTTCCGGCTGGAACCGTCGTTGACATTGGGATGCGGAAGTTGGGGCGGAAACAGTGTGAGTGAAAATGTCGGCGTGAAACATTTAATTAACGTAAAAACAATTACCGAACGCCGTGAAAATATGCTGTGGTTTAGAGTGCCGCCGAAGATTTTTTTCAAGAGCGATTGTTTGTCGATCGCGCTTGAAGAACTTCGCGGGCGCAAACGGGCTTTTATTGTTACGGATGCGCCGTTGTTTAATCTTGGTATTCCCGACAAAGTGGCAAACACGTTGGAACATATCGGGATTGAGCCGGAGACATTTTTTGAGGTCTTGCCTGATCCCGACTTAACAACAATCCGCAAGGGAGTTGATCGGATGAAATCGTTTCAGCCTGATGTAATTATTGCGGTTGGCGGCGGCAGTCCAATGGATGCGGCGAAAATCATGTGGCTGCTTTACGAACATCCTAAAGTCCGTTTTCAGGATTTAGCGTTACGTTTTATGGATATTGAAAAGCGCGTGTTCAAATTTCCGAAACTCGGTATCAAGGCGTTGTTTGTTGCCATTCCGACAACATCGGGAACAGGCAGCGAAGTAACACCGTTTGCTGTTGTTACAGATGATAGTACAGGTCAAAAGTATCCGATTGCGGATTACGAATTGACGCCGAATATTGCGATTGTTGATCCGGCGTTGGTGATGACAATGCCGAAAAAATTGACCGCGTATTCGGGGATTGATGCGTTGGTTCATGCGTTGGAGGCAATCGTTTCTGTTGCGGCAACAGATTATTCCAATGCGTTGGCGTTGGAATCGGCGCGGATTTTGTTAAAATATTTACCGTCTGCGTACAAAAATGGTCAAAATGACGCAAAAGCCCGCGAAAAAGTTCACAACGCCGCGACAATCGCAGGTATGGCGTTTGCGAATGCGTTTCTTGGGCTATGCCATTCGATGGCGCACAAACTCGGCGCGGAATACCATTTGCCGCACGGTTTGTCGAATGCGTTGTTGATTGAACAAGTAATCCGATTTAACGCAACAGAAGCACCGCGTAAACAAGCGGCATTTCCGCAATACGGTTATCCTGATGCGACGGCGAGATATGCAAGAATGGCGCGTTACATAGGATTGAACACCGGACGCGGAGATGCGAGTAATGAAGTGATGACGGAGCGTTTGATAGAAGCGTTTCGGGAATTGAGCAACAAGTTGGAGATTCCACATTCGATCAAGGATGCGGGAGTGGACGAAAAACAATTTTTCGCGAATCTCGACGAGTTGGCGGAAGAAGCGTTTGACGACCAATGTACCGGAACCAATCCACGCTATCCGCTCATCTCCGAAATCAAACAACTTTACACCAAAGCCTACTACGGCAGTCAAAAATAACATAAATTAACGATCATATTTCCGTGGAATTTTCGTCAAAAGTAGGTAATCATCAGGTAAGCGAACCATAAGGTGGGCAAACTATAAGGTGGGCAACCTTTCGCTGAAAGGTTGCCGTCGGCGTTAGCCGACAGTGAATTAGTTTAATGACAGTAAAATGAAAACTCAACCGGCGCGACCGCCCAGCGGGCGGATCGCCCACCCATTTTCACCGACAGTGAATCAGATGAACGATGATAATTGTATCCCTAACGTTTGGGCAGATGATTTCCGTACACAAACGTAACCGTAGGTGAAAGCCTTTTAGCGAAGAGTTGCCTACCTTTTGAGTGTTATCCATAAAATCGGTTAACAAAAATTCTGCTGAAATGTTACAAATTTTTTAATAAAAATCTTACTGAATAATTTACAATTTTATTATTGATCGAAAGACCACACAAGTGTGTAATGACTTCATTGAATATTGCAGCGCGTCTTGCAGAAATGACGCAACATTATCCTGAACTTCCGGCGGTTGCGGAATCGGATCATCGCGGACATTATAAAATAATAACGTTTGCCGAACTGGACACCGACAGTAACCGGATTGCCGAAGCCTTACTCGAAAACGGAATCCAGCCGGGAATAAAACTTGCGTTATTTGTTCGTTACGGTATTGATTTTATTTCGTTGGTTTTTGCGCTTTGCAAAGCCGGTGTTACGCTTATTTTGATTGATCCCGGTATGGGAATTCCGCGAATGTTGCGATGCCTTGCCGAAGTGGAGCCGGACGGTTTTGTTGCGGTTCCGTCAGTTCATCTGGCGCGGTTATTTCTGAAACACCGGTTTCCAAAAGCAAAACATCATCTGACGGTTGGACACCGTTGGTTGTGGGGCGGACTTTCACTGGAGACAATCCGAAAAAATTCCGGTAATTTCCGAAACAATTTCAAAATGCCCGAAATGCCGCCGGATCATCTTGCTGCGATCATTTTTACCAGCGGAAGTACCGGTTTGCCTAAAGGAGTTGCGTTTACGCACCGCATTTTTGATACACAGGTCGAGGAAATTTCGAAACGCTATAATATTCAGCCCGGTGAAATTGATCTGGCGTGTTTTCCGTTTTTTGGTTTATTCGATGCGGCGATGGGAGTTACGGCAATTATTCCCGATATGAATCCAACACGACCCGCTCAAGTCAATCCGGCAAAAATTGTTGAAGCGGCAAATTATTGGAACATTACGCAATCGTTCGCATCTCCGGCGTTGTGGAATCGGGTTGCCGATTATTGTGCGAAAACAGGAAAACGTCTGGAAACATTGCGGCGGGCAGTTTCGGCGGGAGCACCGGTTTCGGCGGCAATTCTGGAAAAACTGAAACGTTGTATTCATCCCGAAGGCGAAATTTTTACTCCTTACGGAGCCACCGAAGCTTTGCCGACCGCTTCGATTTCCGCAAGTGAAGTGCTGAACGAAACAGTTACAAAAACAGAACAAGGCGGTGGAGTTTGTGTCGGCACGCGGTTTCCAACGATTTCGTGGAAGGTGATCGAAATTACCGACACTCCTATAGAGCGTTTGGAAAATGTACAGGAATTGCCGGTTGGTCAAATCGGCGAACTTGTTGTTACGGGACATCAAGTTACAACGCATTACGTCAATCGTCCGGAAGCAAACGCCGCCGCCAAAATAATTGATACGGAAAACCGTGTTTGGCATCGAATGGGCGATGTCGGTTATCTTGATCAACAAGACCGGTTTTGGTTTTGCGGACGAAAAGCGCATCGGGTTGTAACACCGGAAAAGACGTTGTTTTCAATTCCTTGCGAGGCAATTTTCAACCGACATCCGAAAATTTTCCGTTCCGCTTTAGCCGGCACGGTTCCGCGAATTTTTGTTGAACCGTTCCCTGAATTTTTTCCCAAAAACAAAGCCGAAAAACAAAAACTCATCACGGAACTTTGGGAACTTGCACAAAAAAACTCGTTAACTCAATCTATTACGGAAATTCGGATCATGCGTCATTTCCCTGTCGATGTCCGCCACAACGTCAAAATCAATCGCGAACTCCTCACAACGTTACGCTAATATGGCTTGCGCAAGTTGTTAGGACGAAAACGGATAGGCGATTCCTTCAACGAAAGACCGCGACAGCAATGTCAATTCAATTTACAACACATTATGTATTACGAAATTTCCGTATCTCAAAAGGAATTACGGTTTTTCGACAACGATTTCAATTTGTTGATTTTTGTCGGACTTAATTTCTATAACAATTCCCGAAGTTTCAGGATTATTATATTTAGCGGCGAAAAGCGGAATATCTTGATCCGTTCCTTCACTTGGCTTTGATCCAATTAAATGAACATTATATGTACCGGGCGGAAGTCCGTCTTTTTCTTTTAAACCTCCGAGTTCAAAAAGACCGTTTTCAATTGTCGCGGTATA
>JAISBG010000843.1 GCA_031266315.1 Planctomycetaceae bacterium
GTACACGACAACCGCCCTTGCCGGTGTCATCAAACCACTAACCAGAACTTTGCGAAATCTTTTTTGTTGTACCGAAATCAAGTTCAAGCCATTCTGTTGTTCCTTTGTGGTTCCAAAAAGTCAGTCGCGGAATCGAATGGTCAATAGAATTTTTCGGCTCAACTCCGTCAATCGCCGCGTCTGTCGAATCGTTCGGAAAACAAAACGATGCGGAAATTTCTGTTTCAACTTCGTTTTCCAGTTCGGAATCGGGACGCAACATCTCTGGTCTTAATTCCGTATAAAGAGCATTTTTTGTTTCAACCGGTTTTGATTTCGGCAAACCTTGCTGACGCACCCAAACCGCCATTGCGCCGGGTTGACGGTGATCCCAAGCGTAATAAGGAATTGCGATCAATTCTCGACCATCGGCATTTTTACATTTCAGGATAACAACTCCACCCAACAAATCTTTGCGAAATTCTTCCTTAAATTCAGGGTTGCGTGTAAGCATGATTTTTTGAACAGGAACTTCGTTATCAATTTGTTCAAAACAATAAACCAACGGTCCCCGCTGAATCGCAACACGTCCCTGATCTGCAATAACCTGTGGATGCGCAACAATCCGCTTGGTCTGCATCGGAAATGTATGAGTGATTGTTTCCGTTAGATCGTGAGGTTTATTCCATGAGATATGATACGTTATGCTGTAATCCGCTTTATTGGTTCCAAGCCATTGAGGCTGACGAATTTTTACATCAAAAGTTCCTGTTACACCGGGCTTCGATTTACGATCAAAGAAAAATTTCACCACTCCGTTCCAGGGATAGTTAGTTTCTTGCGTTATGGTAACCTCACCATCAAGAAGTTGAACCGTTGCTTTGCCTGACACAAATTGATTAACATAAATCGTGTTATCGCTTACTGTATACTGATAACCCGGTAACGACGGAACAAAACGTACAACATTTGTTGGGCAACAAGCGCAATCGAAAAACGGTTGACGGTGATGATTTCCTGTACTTTCGAGCGGATTGACATAGAAAAAACTCTTGCCGTCAAGACCAATACCGGACAAAACACCGTTGTAAATGGCGCGTTCCACAACATCGGCATACTTCGCGTGTCCATGTAACAGATTCATTCGATGCGCCCAAAACACCAACCCGATTGCGGCGCAGGTTTCGCAATACGCTGTCCGGTTTGGCAATTCGTAAGCGTTACCGAACGCTTCGCCTTCATGTCTTGCACCAATACCGCCGGTAATGTACATTTTTTTATTCACAACATCGTTCCACAAACGATCCATTGCGTCAATCAGTTCCTGATCACCGGAATAGGCGGCGTTATCGGCAACTCCGGCGTAAAGATAAACCGCACGAACCGCATGACCAACAATCTCCGACTGTTCCCGAACCGGTTGATGATCTTGCTGATAAGGACCGGAAATTTTATCGTTGCGTTTTGATTGGTCGCCGCGAATATCGACAAAATGTTTCGATAACGTTAAATATTTTTCCTTACCGGTAAGTTGGTAAAGTTTAATCAACGCAAGTTCAATTTCTTCATGCCCCGGCACTTCAAACTTCGATGATTTTTGATCACAAAAAGTATCGATAATATGATCCGCGAATTTTTCCGCAACATTTAACAGTGTTTCTTTACCGGTTGCCCGTTTGTAAGCGACAGCCGCTTCGATGAGATGTCCGGCACAATAAAGTTCGTGTTTACCGATTTGCGTCCATTTTTTATCTTGTTCACGCAACGAAAAATACGAATTGAGATAACCATTTGGCAATTGAGCGGCGGCAATCCACGCAATGACATCATCTGCTTGTTTTTCCAGAGCCGAATCGGGATGGTCGGCGAGAGAGTAGGCGGTTCCTTCGAGCAATTTATAGACATCGGAATCGTTGAAATAGATTCCTTCAAAATCTCCGTTCATAAGTTTTGCGGCTTTGGCAAAATTTTTGAAACGTCCGGTATTTTCACACCATTGATAATTGTGAGGAATTGAAATTTCACGATTTGTTTTCAATCGCGGTGACCAAAAATGATCGTTGAATTTCACCTCCGTAAACGGAACGGCTTGAAATTTCAGTTTTTTGGGTTCCTCTCCAAAACAAAATGTTACAGAGAAAATACTCAATACAGCAACAACAATAAAAATTTTTCTCATGGCAAATCAATGGGTAACGGTAAAAAAATAAACGAAACACAAATAAATATCCAATAGATCAATAAATAAAAGTGTTTCCAATACTGTTAAAAATTATCAAATACAATTATAACAAAAGTAACACTACGTTATCAAGTCCAGACAATTTCAATCAGCAGATTTTGGGGAAGAAGCTTATAGCAATAATACTAATCGTCCAGTTGCAATACCGATGGTTTTTTCCTTTGGTAATATTGACGGTTAGGAGTGTGGTATCTGCGTTGTTGTATTTTTCCGGTAACAAATTTAGTAACTATTTACTGAATTGGTGGGATTATTGCCTAATTATCAACGGAATGATTAGAGCGTTTAATCACATCTCGTTCCGAATTGCTGGCAAAACAGGGAATTTCTGGAAATCGTGCGGCAATCTTTTGAGCAAGTGTTTCAACAGCAAAGCGTTCACTGGCAAAATGACCGGGTAATATTAACGCCAACCGAAGTGATTGCGCCCGTAAACAGGTGTGAAACCGTGCTTCGCCAAGAAGAAGTCCATCGGCTCCCTGTTTTGCCGCTTCGTCAACAAAATCATCTGCCGCACCGCAACCAATCGCCATTCTATTGACCGGCTTATCAGTGTCTCCAACATAAGAACACGCTCCCAAACGCCGTTCAATAATCCGTAACAAATCAGAGAGCAATGTCCCTGATCGTTTGCAATTACCGATACGACCAGAGCCATTAGCGTTTAACGGCGCAACATCGGTGAGTTCCAGTATTGCCGCTAATTGTTGGTTTACCCCGTCTTTTGCCGAATCGTGCGCCGTGTGCGGACTGTAAACCGCAATTCCGTGCGAAATTAATCGGAGTAACAGAGAACCTTCAACCGTTTGCGATGTAATTTGTTTTATTGCCTGAAACGGAAAAGGATGATGCGAAACGATTAAATCAACTTTTTTCGCAACGGATTCCTCGCAAACCTCCGGCGTAACTGTTAGGCAAGTCATAATCATTCCAACCGTCGCCGAAAGATCACCGACAAGAAGTCCGATATTGTCCCAAGATTCCGCCGACAACGCAGGATATTCCGCGTCGAGATAGGACACAATTGATTTTAAGTCAATCATCTGGTTCACCAATCACCCCGCACAATAAGTTCTTCGCCCAATTGTTGTTCAGAAATAAATTGAAAAGAATCGAACCCAAACGCTTTGGCTCCGGCAACATTCGATTCGAGATCATCAATAAACAGAATCTCCTTCGGTTTGATGTCAGGAATATTCCGGCGGGCAGTTTCAAACGCCGTTTCGTAAATTCTCCAATCCGGCTTCATCACACCCGCACGGAAACTGAGAACATGGTTTGTCGGAAAATATTGCAACAAGAACGGATATTTTTTGATACAATGATTCCAATGTCCCGGTCCCGTATTGGAAAGAATACCACGCGGAAAATCAATCGCATAAAGTTTTGCAAGAAACGGCTGCATCGCTTCAACCACTTCAAAAATATCATTCAATGCGTCCGCCAATTGTTGCGGTTCGGGACGTTTTCCAATCGTGTTGCAAAACGATTCGTAAAATTCCTGTTCTGAAATTTCACCACATTCGAGTTTCCGTTCCATTCCGTTACTGAAAACAGCGTGAAGAACTTCGTCTTCCGTGCAACCCGTCAACTCCGCGCCTTGACTCGCCAACCGCTGAATACTAAACCGCAGTAAAACATTGCCCAAATCAAAAAAAATAAAACGAGTTTTCATTTTTGCTCGAGAATAAAAAGAGTGTTGTTTACAGATTGGGACGTTCGGTAAGAGCGCAGGCAAAATCGAATTGGACGGAGATTTTTCCGTTTAATGTAACTTTTGCCCGCAAAAAATAAACACCGGTCATTTTTTCACGAAATTTTACTTCCATCATAATCGTATCACCGGGTTGAACCATCTGCTTAAACCGAACTTCACCCATCTTGGCAACAACCGGCAATCGACCATCGATTTCTTCGTCTTTAAAAATCCGCGTCAATAAAATCGCACCGGCTTGCAATGCCGCTTCGCATTGCAAAACTCCCGGAACAATGGGAAACCCCGGATAATGCCCCTTGAAGAAAAATTCGTCGCCGGTGAATGTTTTTTTACAGAGAATCCGTTTATCGTCACACTCGACGATTTCGTCCACAAACAAAAACGGCTCCCGATGCGGAATTGCAGTGTAAACTTCTTGTAACTTGTCCATAAATTGTATAACGGAAAAAGATAGCAGATTTGTACAAAAAAACGGTTGAATTGTTATCAATTTTATTATTCTGGCGGTTCATTTTAACGGCAAAAAAGAGCAATGTCAATCCGTCTCCGGTTTATTTGACGGATTGACATTACTCTCTTTTGCTGTTAAAATCATAAGATAATTGTAATTATTCAGTGGAATTTTCGTCTCTATGGGTAAAACTCAAAAGGTAGGCAACCTTTCGCTGAAAGGTTGCGTCGGCGATAGCCGACTTGTACCCTGTTTATGGACAGAAATTACCCACCAAAACGTTAGGAATACTCCAATTATCATCGTTCATCTGATTCACAGTCGGGAAGTACGCCGACGCAACCTTTCAGCGAAAGGTTGCCTACCTTATGATCGCTTACCTGATGTTTGCCTACTTTGAACGAAAATCAAAAAACTATAAGATATAGATTCATGCACGAAGTGAAAGCCGCTTACCAATTGATTGAAAACGAGATGACAACGATGGAAGAATTAGCCCGTGAATCGCTTTCCGGTGTTGATCCGTTTGTGGGCGAGGTTGTTCGTTACAGTATTCAATTTAGCGGGAAACGTCTTCGTCCGGTGTTGTTATTCCTTGCCGGTCGGGCTATCGGCAACACTGTTCTTTTGGATCGTAAACATGTTCAGACGGCGGCAGCCATTGAATTTGTCCATACGGCGTCGTTGATTCACGACGATATTCTTGACGGGGCAACAATTCGGCGTCATTGTGCAACGATAAATGTTCGTTGGAATGTACAAATTGGCGTGTTGGCGGGTGATTTGCTTTTAACAAAGGCGTTGGAATTGATGGCGCGGAATGGCGAACTTCATGGTTTTCGCCGTTTGGCAGAAGCCTGCCGAAAAACCTGTGAAGGGGAACTCCGCCAACTGGGAACAGTTAATTGTTTTGATATGACGCCGGACGAATATTATGAGATGATTGCCGGTAAAACGGCTCCATTGCTTGCTTGTAGTTCGGAACTTGGTGCTTATTATTCCGGTGCCGACAACGAAACAATGGAACGGTTTCGGATTTTCGGACATAAACTCGGTTTAGCGTTCCAAATAGTTGATGATGTTCTGGACATGGTGGGTGAAACCGGTACAGCCGGAAAAACGTTGCGCACGGACTTAATCAACCGCAAACCAACATTGCCTTTGATTTTGTATTTGAAAACCGCTGGTTCCGCTGACCGTATGGAAACATTAAATCGAATATGCCGAAACGATTTTGATGAAATATCGGCACAAGAAATGGTTTCACGTTTTTGTGAATCCGGTGCCGTAATGCTGGCAAAACAGGAAGCGGAACGCTTAATCAATGAAGCGGTTAGTTTGCTATCCGGTTTTAACGGCAATGATCAAGCGATTGCCGCGTTGATTTCGGTAGCGCAATTTGTTGTCAACAGAAATAATTAAGAGTCAACAAAAAAGATTGCCAATCTTGTGTTGATAGGAAATGGTTACGAGTTGTTTCTATGGTATTGCTTTCCGCTTTGGAGTCGAGTAAAACTCAACCGGCGCGACCTTTCAGCGAAAGGATCGCCCACCAATTTTCGCGTTTTTTCGTGTATTTTTGTGTGTTTCGCGTTAAAATACATTCCGTCTTTCCTTATTTTTAATTTCATGTTACCGATTCTGAAAAACGAAGAAATTGCACCCAATATTTTTGAGATGGTTGTTGAACATCCGCGATTGGCGCAAAAGGCACAACCGGGTCATTTTGTAATAGTCATGTCCGATGCGGAGGTGAGTGAACGGATTCCGTTAACGGTTGCTGATTTTGACCGCAAGGCAGGAACGATTACTTTGGTGATTATGGCGATTGGAACATCGACGAAAAAATTGGTTCAGCTCAAAGCGGGAGAAAAACTTTCGGCAATGATTGGACCTCTTGGTCATGCCAG
>JAISBG010000039.1 GCA_031266315.1 Planctomycetaceae bacterium
CTCAATAAAGTTACGGAGGCGAAAAAGGTAGCGGAAGCGAATTTAATTGTCCGCCGCGAAGAAACCGCCGCAATGCGAAGCCAAGCCAACACCGCAAAACTCCTAGAAAACAACCCAACCTTAATGCGCCTCCGCGAACTAGAAGTCCTAGAAAAAATCGCCGCCAACGGAAAATTACAAGTCATCGTCGATGAAAAAAAGTTGACCGACAGAATCGTAAATCTGATTTAAAATCGTAACCATTCACGTTTATTTTTTAGTCATATTGCGTTAGTCATAAAATTGGTACATTTGTGACTATTCAGCGGAGTAGCCGCTTTTAATTATACCGAATTCGGTACAATTAAAAATTCAGCCGGAAGTAATAATTTCGTTTTAAACGCGAAAAAAGAGGTGGGCAATCCGCCCGCTGGGCGGTTGCGCCGGTTGAGTTTGCATTGACTCCAACACGGAAAGCAACACCATTTGCCGTCGTTAATCTAATTCACAGTCGGCTAATGCCGACGCAACCTTTTAGCAAAAGGTTGCCCACCTGATGATTGCCTGCCTTGAACAAAAATTCCACTGAATAAAATAATTGGATAAAATAATTGGGTAAAATAATTACGAAAAGTGGATAGCCGAGATAATAGAAAGCGACGCAAGCAATAAACTTTCCACACTCAACTATCCAATAAAATTTGTTCTGAAAGAGCAAATAAACTCCGTAAACATTTGAACCCGACGCAAATACGACGGGTTCAAACTTTTTTTGTACCAAAAAACGGTTGCTTCAATTAGACAAACCATTTCGGTAACGCTACCTTCGACGCCTTCGAGTACAATGTAAAATGAATTGAGTTTGAATTACCCGAACCATTGGCAGTACCGCTACTATCACCGTAATAAACATCAACTTGCACTTGGACATTCAGTCCCTTGACACTGCTGAAATTCGTGTCATTAATTCCGAGTACACTGAAAATATCTTTAAACACTGCTTCACTGGTAAGATCGGTAACTTTCTTATCAGTGGAAGATGTTTTACTAGTATCTTCGCTTGTGGTGGCGGCGGTAACGGTTTGGGCACCAAGTAGTTTACCGGTGGCTTTGTCCATTTTGGAATCCGTTGAAGCAATTAACGTATAAACGTACACCGGCACATCCGCACCTGCCGGTTTCAATGCGCCAAGTACCTGTTTCGCGGCTGCTGCCAGAGCATCAACGCGCGCCATTGAATTGCCGGCAAGTTTCAGACCAAACTCTGAATTACTATCCAGCGCGAAACCATTCTTCGCAATTGTTGGGAGCGGAAGGACTGCGGTTTTGATTTTCAATTCCTTACTCGTCGAAACCTTCGTCATATCGTCCCAGTCACCACCAGTAGAACCAGTGTACGCTTTATCGACGGTAACGACACGGAAAAAGTATTGAGAACCCGGATTGAGTTTACCGATCGTAATCGTTCCCGTAACAGCCGCTGCAGTGGTACCTGTTCCGGTATAAACATTCGCGGCGTTCCAATCGGCTTTGCCTTTGGCATCGACGACATTGGTGTACTCAACATAGTATGTATCACCACTACCGGCACCTTTGGTCGGCGCAGCAACAGTAATCGAAACGGAATTAATTGTTGTCGCTTTCGTATCGGCTTTCAATGTTGCACTAACAAAATCGGTTGCGGTAATTGTTGCGATTTTCCCTTTGGAAATCGTGCCGGGAACCGAACCAACCGTTTGAACTGTTACCGAATATTTCGCCTTCGGAGTCAGATTGGATCCAATGACGCCTGTTGTGCCAGCAAAAATGACATCTTCTGAAGTATTCGTTGCTGTAATGGTGCTTGTTCCTAATACTGCTTTATTAGCATCAGTTATAGTAACAATATAAGTTGTACCGACGGTCGTACCGGAAATAGTTATCGTATCATCAGAACCGGTCTTTAGCGCAACAGTAACACTATCGGCAATTGTCGGAGATTTGGCAACGGTAGTCGCCTTCGATGATGCTCCTGTACTAATCTCTTGGGTAATAGTGGGAGTAGTAGTAAAATCTGTGGTAGTAGCCACTGTCTTTGTAATGAGGGCTTCGACCTTGAAGGTATAACCGGCTCCCCAAGTGAGATCAGTAAATTCAGCACCACTGGATTGAGCGGCTTGGGCAACATACACTACTTGTGTTGCAAGTCCGCCGGTACTTGTTGCCGTAACACGATAACCGATAACTTCGTACTTGGCATCGCCAGCAGCAATTGTTGCACCGGTCGGATCGGTAGTCTTCGTAACGTCTTTAGCAGCAGCCCATTTAACTGTGTATTTGTTTTTAACTGTACTATCAGCAGTTACAACTACGCTTTTAACGTTATCTGCCGCTTTATATTCCGTTGCCGCAAGTGGCGAGGCAATATCCGCCGTCATGTCGGTACTAGAAACTGTCAAGTCACTTGAAGCAACTGAAATTGTCCCATCTGCCGCAACAGCGTAAGCCCAAACTTTATCACCGGTTGCCACTTTTAAGTCTACAGTTGTCGATGATGCTCCAACAGGCACATAGACGAGTTTTGCTCGATCAGCGGCAGTTGTTGCTACTGGAGCTGTTGCCCCAATACCGACATAGAATCCCACCGGAGTTGCACCAGTACCAGAACCGGCGGCAAGTGTTACAGTTGTCCCGCTGGGAGTATTCGCAAGTGCAACAGCTGTTGGAGTTGCAGGAGCATCCGGTTGTACACTCGCAACTGTAACAGTACCGGTATTAACGTAGGTTGGAGTTGAAGAAATTTTGTTTGTGGCTATTGGAGTTACGATAACTTTAATGCTTGTATCTTTGGCAAGTTTGGCATCAGACTCATCTCCTCCAGTTGCTCCTGCCACAAAAGTGGAATCAATTCCCTGTGTAATTTCCAACTTTGAACCCGGATTAACTTTACGAGTAACCGTATCCGTTCCGTCAGAAAGTGTAACTTCGTAACTTCCGGTGTAATTTGCGGGGGCTTTCCATGTTACTTTAACGCTGGCAGGTTTACTACCGCTTGCTTTGACATAAGTCGCTTTGACATCGGTTGGAGATCCAACTGTTACGTCAGCGGCATCGCCAGCCTTAATTGTCTTAAATGTTCCATCGACAATAACAACATCTGTTTTTGCGGCAGTCGCTGTTTTATCTGCCGGATTTGTCAATGTCAAATCGGTTGTAACCGTGAACTTATACTCCGTATCTGCAGTCAATCCTGTAAACACATACGATGTTTTTGTTCCGGCATCAACAGTTTTGATGAAATTACCAGTATCATCAAAAATATTGACACTGTACTTTGCACCTTTGGGCAGCGCGGCTTTCCAACCGTCATTGGCATCACCTGACTCAACATATTTTGCCGGCTTTCCCCAAGTGAGTGTTATCTGATTTGTCGTCAAGCCGCTCGGTGTCGCAATCGAATCCGTCAACGCATTACCATATGCGGGAGTAGCTTCTACTTCAAACGTACCAACCTCGCTGGCGTTTTCTGTTTGGAAATTTTGTGCGGTCGAGGAAACGGCGTCGGATTGTACGAAATCGGGGGCGGAAAACGCGTCAACTCCTAACGGGTTGATACTGAGTAATTCCCGATTTTCAAGGGATTCTAACCCTAAAATTCGTTTCGAAAATTTATTTTTCGAGAGTCTCTTCGTGGAAAAATTTGTAGTCATGGAAAATTCTCCTTAAGTTAATTGGAAACAAAAATATTTATAGTGGAGAGCGGATTTAGATTAGATAGTGACGCAAGCGTAATTTCTATTACTTTTCACTATTACCTATTAACTAAGTAACTTCCCACTAAAAAATCACCCCAACAATGAGGCAATTGGAAACACAAGCAATTCTGTCAATAACGGAGAGTGGATGGTAAGAGTGACGCAAGCAAAAACCATTTCAACTTTCCGCAAATCATCCGTTAAAATCAAAATATCCGCAATTATTTCACACCTTCTATCGAAATATTACAAGACTGTCTAATTTTACTTTATTGTATATCCGTTGTCAATAAAAAAAGTTTCATAAAAAAATAAAATAGTCTGAATTTATTAAAATTTCGCATTATACATACAATTTGTAGCGGTTCTAACTGTATTTAGGAATAGAGAATTTCGCATTTGTGGATTTTAGGCGAATAAACACAGAAAAAACGATAGAAAATAACTTTTGCTCATTCGTGATGGAATACATACGAATTAAAAATAGGTAATGTTTACGCTTTTCAAAAAATATTCAGAATTTTTCCTAATCGTGTTAACCCCAAAAATCATTCAAACACCGCCAACTCCTTCCTGTCCTTAATGCAATGCTTCCGCAAATTCGTCCAACGTCTGACACATTGCAGCGTCAACAACCAAAGACTCCAAAGCAATCGGGTCATTCATTCGCTGAATCGCCGCCTTCATTCTTTTGGAAACATTCGTCATTTTGAACCTTTTGCACAAAACATTCAAAACGGCTTTTCGTAAACCTTCTGCTTTGCCCTCCGCTTTACCTTCTGCTTTGCCTTCGGCGAGACGTTTGGCGACTAGTTGGTCTAAAACTGATGTTAGCATGGTAAAAATTCCTTCCTTTTCAATTTGAGTGGAAATTTTCAGAAAATCTTGAGGGAAAAATGTTTAGCATCGGCATTGACGACGGCAAAATACAACGCCTCGTTCAATAGTTCCAGCGATGTTGACATTAATTTAATGCTTCCGCAAATTCGTCCAACGTTTGACACATTGCAGCGTCAACAACCAAAGACTCCAAAGCAATCGGGTCATTCATTCGCTGAATTGCCGCCTTCATTCTTTTGGGAACATTCGTCATTTTGAACCTTTTGCACAAAACATTCAAAACGGATTTTCGTAAACCTTTTACTTCGCCTTCCGCTTCGCCTTCGGCTTTGCCTTCGGCGATACGTTTGGCGACTAGTTGGTCTAAAACTGATGTTGGCATGGTAAAAATTCCTTCCTTTTCAATTTGAGTGGAAATTTTCAGAAAATCTTGTAGGGAAAAATGTTTGGCACTGGTTATGGCATAATAGATTGCGTCTCTCAATTCCTCTTGCGATTCCGGCAAATGGATTGTCGGTTGCAACTTCTGGACAATTTTTGTCATCCGTTTTGTAACATCCGTACTGAAAACCGCTTGCAACATCGTGAAAGGAACAAACAATTCAGGATCATCGGGAAAATTTTTAAATTTAATCGACGGCACGTCAAACAACAACGCTTTCACATTTAACACACACGATTCAAACTCTTCGATTCCGATTTTCTGAACCAATTCGCTCATCTCTAACGGGGCGGTAAACCGTGTTTCGCCATGATTAAAAATGAACGGAATAATCATTGGGAACAAAAAGGTTCGAAGTCGTTTTTCCTTTTTGGCTTTTTCAAATTCTCTTTTCCAAACACAGACAATATATTCGACAATTTGAAAAATCGTCCATCGGTCATTACTGGTTTTCAACTCAATCAGAATAAAAACCACAAGATGTTCGTTACTATTTTTGAACGGAACACGATACAAAATGTCGAGGTAATGCGATCTGAGTTTTTTATCAACAAATGATTCCGGTTCAATCTCCAATTTTTCGAGGTCAATCACCTCTTGTACTTCCGGCTTGAGAACATACTTCAAAAATTTTCGAGCCGTGTTCACTTTTTTCAACTTGCCCTTGCAAAACCCGTCATGTTGATACTGTTTCCTAAATTCATCAAAAGCATCACTATCAATTGATTGTGCGGGTAACTGTTGCTGCTTTGATTGTTTTTTAGCCATAAATTTTTCACCTCAATGTCCGTTAACCTTGTAGCCAAATGGAAAAAACTCATCATAACAAGAAGTATCGGTGTTTACAAGAGTTCTCGGTAAAAATCGGCAAGGTTTTTCTGGAGTTCGTAATTATGAATCTGTTTTTTATTAACCACAGCAAACACAGAGAACTTGGGAGAGGGAAAAATATTGGGGTCTGTTGTGATATTTGGGCATCTCTAAAAATTCATTTTTTGAGAGGTCATTGTCAATTTCATCTTTCTTGTTTCTTTCGTTTCACTTTCCTTTATAATACTCGCTAAAATCACCCATGTCTCAATTTTCTTTTTTTGATCTTGAAGACCAGCTTGATAAAATTCATCAACTCAACGATTTTCTTTGTCGTCTTGCTTGTCAAAAGTGGTATTATTGTTGATGGAACCTTTGTCGATGTTCTGAAACAAGACTTTTCTAAAGACGACTACGCCCAAATTAAAAAAGGGGACAAACCTGCGTCTCGTACTTGCAAGCCGGCGGTAAGATCGCAAACCGATTTTGATGCTCGTTACACGCGAAAGAATAACGAAAAATGATAAATTGCAAAAATCATTCCCTAAAAAAACAAAACAATCACTCCCTAAATGATGACTCCACTGCGTAACATGAGTCAAAATGAGATGTTTTAAAAATTAAAATTGACAGTTAATTAAAATTATATTATGATATTGATGTTCGATTCCTAACGGTGACGTAAATGATTATCAATTTTAATTTCTTTACTGTTTGAGTAATTACATTTCCTTTTTATGGAGAATGACAATGACTTTAATTCGTTTGACTGTTTTGTTTTTTGTATTATTATTGTTTGTATCGGGCAATGCGGAAGGGAGTGATCGGGGAACGGTGGAACAGTTTCTCAATCATCTCAAAGCAACTGACTACGGCAATGCAGTTACGCTTTTTTCCGATGAGTTGCGGTTTCAATGTTCCGAACAGGAACTCCGCGATATAATGAATCGGATTGTCAATGACAAAGTTTATATTGACGGCGAACGAGGTAATTGGGAAAATCAGATAATTACCGGTGAATTACAATCGTTTGACACCGTAAAACAAACTTTTCATCTAAACGGCGTTCTTTATGAAACAATTTTGCGTTTCAAAAATATAACGTTGCGATGCCGTGTTGCTGTTGATAATAGTAAAATCACGGCGTTTGAATTTCTTGCTATTCCGACTGAACCGGTAACCGATCACGGACCGCGGCTTTATAACGGTACGGAAATTGGGAAAATTCTCGGTTTTGATCATTCGATTCGTGTTACATTTCTCAGTACCGAAGG
>JAISBG010000058.1 GCA_031266315.1 Planctomycetaceae bacterium
GATTTGAACCGGACAGATGATTTCCATGTTCCTGTTCCGTCCGGTTGGCAATGTTTTTCGGAACCTCAACATCTTGTTACGGAATATAGTTACGACAGTCAAGGACGTTTGACCGAATCTTTGGGTGCAGCGGTACGTTCTGTTTCGGAAAACAATTCGTTTGTAAGAATTCGTCGAGCATCCTGGACGGTTTATGATGATGTCAACCGTACCGTTTCCCATGCCGACGGCAGTGTAACACTGGACGAAACAGATAATATTGTTGCTAAAACCATCGCCAATCCGGTTTCGATAACTGTTCGTGATCTTGCCGGTTATGTGATTGAAACAATCACAGCGTTTCGTGATTCCTGTAACGGTCAACTCACTGCAAGCGATGTTTTTCCACGTGTTAATTGGTTGACTTGGGAAACGCATCGTTTTTCGTTCGGCAAAATGATTGCCCAACGGCAGTATCACGAAATACCGGAAAGCGGAGAAGGCACTTCCGACGAACATTATTCCGAAACACAATTCGGTTACGATATTCGCGGGCGCCGGAACAGAGTTATCAACCCGAACGGCATGATTTCACGTACGGTTATTGACTGGCGCGGG
Organism: Planctomycetaceae bacterium; assembly: GCA_031266315.1. Classification (GTDB taxonomy): domain Bacteria; phylum Planctomycetota; class Planctomycetia; order Pirellulales; family Thermoguttaceae; genus WRKP01. The sequence continues at coordinate 598 of JAISBG010000058.1, forward strand.
AATCCGGTTCAAACATGGCTCGGAACCAATGACAGCGGCGCAACGGATTCTTCGCCGAAAACATCACAAAACGGGAACGATATGATACTTGTAACCGAAAGTGAATTCGGCGGGACAAGCAGTTGTGTGTCGTGTTCCGGAACAAAGGATAAACTGCGTGTTTCAATTCAGCATGTTGATGAGGATACTGTACGAGTAACGGAAATCGGTTATGATTGGCGCGGTCGCCGGACGCATGTTTTTCATGATAACGACGCTTCGGGTAACCTGATTTACGATGTCCATTCTTATGACAATTTGAACCGCGCCGTGAAACAGGAAACATTTTTACTGGTTCCGAATCACGGACAAAATTCAGCGTCCAATTCCGGCTATTACGGTAACGGATATTATTCCAACAGTTCGCAAGAATCGCGTGAAACGATTCTTTCAACGAATTTGACCGGCGATGACCGATTGCTTGCCCGTGTGGAACAGGATTACGATGTTCGCGGACAAGTTTGGCGCACAGAAAATTCTGTCGTCGATCCGGCAACCGGTTTTGTTCGCGGAAAATTAGTTACGGAACGATGGTACGACGCGAAAGGTCATGTTGTCCGGTTGCACGAAAACCGGCAAAACTATGTTACGGAAAACACCTTCGATTCTTTGGGGCGTCACCTTTCAAGCCGGATCATCGGACTTGACGGAGTTGTTCTTCAACAAACCGAAACAATTTTTGACACTAACGGTAACACTCTTTTCACCGCGCACGCCGAACGAACTGTTGATGCGGTCGGAACCGGTAATCTTTCATTGACTTCCGATCCGAAAGGTGAATTCCGTTACACAGGATATTGGTACGATCACGCGGGACGTCAAATAGCAAGTGCCGATTACGGCATTTCGCGGAACAGTTCCGAATTACCCGCCTGTATTTTTGCACGGAATTTGTCGGCACGGCTTGAAAAAGTAATTGTCCGGTTACAAGCAGGAATCAAGATTGCCAAGCAGGAATTTCAGGCAATCGCCGATGCCCTTTCGTTATTGTGCGAATTATCTTCTTCTGATTATGCAACACAAATATTGCAAGAGTCCGCAACTGTGTTACAAGAAACAGAATTAAGTGATCCGCAAACGGTCGTAATTCAGTTACGTAATCTGCTCGATTCGCTTTACGAAGAGCTGGCTGTCCCGGAATCCTCCGAAACGATTCTCGTTATACGAACAAATTATGACAATAAAACCGGTCAGGCAATTGCAACGATTGATCCGGCGGGACGTGAAACACGAATTGAGTACGATAATCTTGGTCGGACAATTCGGACAATCGCCAACTACCAACCGGACGAATTCGGAGCAGATAAAAATGTCACGGTAGAGTATTCTTACTCGAAAACGGGGAAAATTCTGACTCTCACCGCGATCAATTCTTCGACCGGAAACCAAGTAACACAATACGTTTACGACAAATTTGACCGTGTGATTAAAGAAATTTATCCCGACTCGGAAAATGCTCTTGACGATTGCGTGACGTTTGGCTATAATTCGTCAAACGAACTAGTTTTGAAACAAGATCAAAATGGTTCGGTACACGAATATCGGTACGACAATTTCGGACGGCTGTTGACGGATACGGTAACAGTATTAGGCACCGGAGTTGATGATACGGTTCGGAAAATCAGTACGGAATATACAGTCGCCGGACAAATTCGTACAATAACTTCTCTTGACGGGGAGGATAATGTGGTGAATCAGATTATGTATCAATATGACGAGAACGGACAACTCCAACGGGAATACACCGCCCATCACGGAGATGTTAATATTGCGTCCACTTCGTTTATTGGTTACGAATATGACATCGCCAAAACCGATAATTATTTCGATAATTCCTTGCGACTTGTTTCGGTAACTTATCCGAGCGGTAAAACTGTTTCGTATGAATATGATGAGTACGGTCGGACTGCCGGTATCAACGACGGTGATAATTCGCTGGTCGAATACAAGTATCAAGGTGTCAACTCTGTATTACGTACAAAATATATTGAACCGAATTTGACACTGGATTATACGGTATCCGGCGCGTTGGATCGGTTCGGACGGATTACCGACCACGCATGGAAAAATGCTTCGGGTCAAAATATCGTACGGATTCAACACGGTTATGACCAACTCGGCAACCGAACTTATCGAAACGATAAAATCTTGCCGAACATGGACGAATTATATTCGTATGATGAAATAAACCAGATCAAGTTCTTGAATCGTGGAACATTAACTACGGATAATTCAACCATAACAAACGGTAATCACGCTGAAGCGTGGAATTTCGACGAAACAGGAAACTGGTTGCAATATAACCGTAACGGCAGTATCGAAAACCGTATCCATAACACGGCAAACGAAATTCTTAATACCGTTACGCATGATAAAAACGGTAATATGACAATCATGCCGTCGCTTCAAACGCATGGAAGTTTATTATCCGCAACATACGACGCATGGAATCGAATTGTTTCCGTTTCAAATATCGCCGATTATCGTTATGATGGTCGGAATCATCGGATTTCAAAAGTTGTTGATGGCATTGAGACAATTTCGTACTTTAATCAGAACTGGCAGGAACTCGAATCTGTTACTGGTAATCAGATAACAAGTTACATCTGGGGATTACGATATATTGACGATCTCGTGTTACGGGAAAATGGAGAAGAACGATTGTATTCTCTTGCTGACCCCAATTGGAATGTCATTGCGATCTGTAATGCTGTAGGTAATGTTGTCGAACGTTACAATTACAATGCATTCGGAAAAAGGAATGTTTTCGATTCGGGTTTTACCGTTAAAGCAGATTCTGATTTCAACTGGAATCGGACATTCACTGGGCAAGTATTGGATAGCGAAACTGATTTGATATTGTATCGAAATCGGTTTTACAGTGCAACATTGGGAAGATTTGTAACAAGAGATCCGGTTGCTTATAGCAGTGAAGACATGAATATTTATCGTTATACAATTAATAATATAATGAAATATATTGATCTATATGGGTTATATTGTGGTGCTGGAATTGGTTGTACAGGTAATGCAGACCCTATACCGATATGGCAAAAAAATCATCCTAAAACTATTCCTTCTCTCCCGCCAACACCTCCAAGCAACCCTAGTTTTGAGCAGGCGTCAGGAAGCCCTCCAGTATGTATTACATCAGCAGTTAATGATCCTGAATGGTTATATACTATAACTCAGGATGTTGCTATACCTGATATTATCGCACCTTCTTCTCCAATTAGTTTGGTTTTAAAATTATGTAGTTTAGTAAAAAATGGAAATATTACCATTATAAAACATACTCCCGATAATCTGGGTCCTAAACAAGTTGGATTGCCGTGTGAATGTCACTATTATGTTAAGCAAACATGTAAAAAGACATGCTATAAATGCAACAAAAAAACAGAAACAATATTTGAAGGACGTGGTGGTGGACCTACCTACCAAGGTAAAATTGTTTCGGAGGAATGGTGTAATTTTGACGGTTCCGTTGGTTTAACAATGTATGGATGTAAATGTGAGCTCATTCCACCACTTCCTTCACCTCCTAATTTATGTGAAGACTAAAGTATTCAAACTTGTAGTATACGAGAATAATCCCATTCCGTATAGTTTATGATTACTCAATGTATCAATAAAGTTGAAATAAACTCCTTACACTTGAGGTTTCGGTTTTCACCGGTGTTGTTATACTGTAAAGTCCAGTGTGATCTCCACTCATAAAACCGAAAACTCAATCTGTAAGGAGAATATATTTGTCGATTACTTTGAGATCCAGTTGTTTTTACCTTTTATACAACTTATTGTTTCAATATTTTATCTTTTCAATCTAAAAAATATTTGATGAGCAGTAATTTCCACAAAATGGAAACCAGTGCCTTTGTCACCAATAAAATTATTTTGTTATAAAATTTCAATTCACTTGCAATTTGAAAAGCTTATGAAATTGTCTTCATATTTATTTTTTGTGATTATTAAATTTTGTGAAATATGCTCACTTCTATTTCCTCTATATTTGTTTAAGGAAGACGAAACATCAACGTATTATATCTTAATCCTTTATGCTTGGAATTCATTCTTAAAAATTTTATTTACTATTGGAATGACATTAGTATTGTATTCATCAGTAAATATTTTACAATCAATTTTAAGACCTGGGCGTTACCTTTTATTAATGATAGGTACATATTCCTTCCTACCTGATATGTTGAATTTATTTACATTAATGTTTCCTAATATCAGTGTGTACTGTTCAATTATTAATAGTGTTCTATATACAGTTTTATTAATATTAGGTTTTTTTCTTTTTTTTTCAAAGGAATATTTTTATGGTATTTTTTTCCTTCTATATGCGATTCATAGTATTGTTGCTGTTTGTTTTTCCGTTGTAATTGTCAATTATTATTTAGGAATAGCTATTCTGTGTTTACTAAATTTGTTATTGTTGTTTTTTCTTTGGTATATGTGGATACACGATAATAAGAGAAACGATATTTTAAATTGTTTTGGTTATATTATTACATCTGTTATGTTGATTGGAGTTATAATTCCTCAATTTTTATTATGGTACGGTGCGATTGTTCAATAGTTTTGAAATAGCTTAACATTACCGGTACGATAATAAAATATGGGACAATTTTTCGGAAGAGCAACAAGAAATGAGACGAATTATTGCTTCGGTAATATTCCAAAAGTGAAAAAAATTGTTCAAAAATTTTGTTTTGCGCATACAATGACCGCAGATTGATCATTGACAATCAGATGAGATAAATTAAATTCGTTCGACTTTGATGATTGGCAGATAAAGTCTTCCTTCAAGAAATTCAAGGTGAAGTTTTATTTTTGTTCCAGATTTGCCAGCAATACACATTCGCGGTTTGGCACATGGAGTTGAATGTTTGACTTTGGGGCGTGTTTCAATTCTTGGTTTTGCATTGACGGCGTGACGATGATAATAAACTTCGTTTGGTGTTTTGCCATTGAGAGTCATGTGTGGTCGATATTTATTGTACCAATCAAAGAATAATTTCGTTTCATAAATCATGTCATCTTTCGAG
>JAISBG010000079.1 GCA_031266315.1 Planctomycetaceae bacterium
CACATTCCTATCGCGAAAAATTTTGCCGATATTTTTTTGAATATCGACATGTCGGATTTTTTTGATGATAAGGACATCAATTTTGAGTGGTTCGGAAGTGAGTTGGGATTCGGCTTCGAATTCCAATACGTCCCAATAATCGCTCAATTCCAGCCGGATTGCTCCAAAAAACGCCGGATGCCATACTGTACGGCTCATAATTATATCTCGTTCTATCTCGGCTGATAATTAGTTTAGTTTATTTTATATTAAAAAATATGATTTCCAAGACCGTAAACCATAAATCATAATATGGTGATTCACCGCCCCAAAAAATGAGGCGGTGAATCGGTTTGCTTTAATTAATAAGGCAACGTATCAATTTGATCGCCGACAGTTGAAAAGTTTAACCAAATCAAGCGTTCGATACTATCAGTTACGAAATGGATACTGCCGTCACCATAACAGACATTAACACCACCGCGATGGTCGCTTCGTGCCGCCATGAAAAACCGGTTACCAGTACCGCCAGCTTTTACGTTTGATTGATTCCAAATATTACCGGCATTACGTTGATTTGGTGTGAGGTAACCAGAAAAGGTCGAATAGTCCCAGCGTGATGCCAGCCAAAATCGACATCGATCACCACGTCCTGAAGTGGAACAATTCTGACTGTATGTAACGACATCCAAATTCGGAGTAACAGGAAGACCACTGTCACCGCTACTCACTCCATTCAACAATGATCGCTGATAAATCGGATATTTGTTACTTTCCGACAAACCAGTTAGAGAGACTCCTCCTACTCCGACCAAACCTTCGGAAAGTATTACTGTATTACTCGTTCCATCGGTCATACAAGCCATAGAGTTTTGTGACTCCCGATAAAAAAGTCCGTCTGTTCTTTCCGCGTTTGAATCTGAATTCTCAACCGTTCCAGACCCCGTACAAACGACATAATTTCCAGGTGCATTGGTAGAACCATGCAAATCTGAATTTCTGGGAGCTTCTGCATCGCTGGGACAAAGGAAAATATTCAGGTTAATACCCACAATATCTTCGTAATCCCATTTGTTGACGCCACTATTACCGTAAGGAAAAACACTTCTTGAAAAGTCTTTCCCACTGGAAACAGAAGCCGCTTCAATAAATGGTAATACTCTCGGTAAAGCACCGGGAGCTCCACCTGTTGTTTCTGTTAGCGTTGAATCTGAACTTGACACATGACCAACAGTTTTTGTAAGATCATGTGGCGGGAACTGTTGGTTTGTATCGTGGTAGTTGTGCAAGGCGATTCCCCATTGTTTTTGATTGTTGGCACACTGCATTCTTCTTGCAGCTTCTCTTGCGGCTTGGACGGCGGGGAGTAGCAGGGCGATCAAGACGCCGATAATGGCGATGACAACCAGCAACTCGACTAAAGTAAACCCATACTGCCCCCCACCCCCTATTTTAACATGTTTTTTAAGGGCGGAAAACATTTTTGATAATGTTTTGGAAAAGAATCCAACGAATTTTTCCCGAAACATTGCTATCAAACTGGAATTTAACACATTAAGCACCTCGAACATTCTTTTAACTGACATACAAATATCCTTTCACAAAGGAATTTTTAAGTGTGTGTCCTGCTGCTCCGACAGGACGGCGGTCTAAGAACCAAAACGGCGGCTTCTCTTGCAACGGGTTTGCCGCTGTATTGGACTAAAAACCAAGTTTAGAAATTCAAACAGATTAGAGACATTCTGTCAAGGGGCGGTGAAAATTTTTTTTGCAAGCACTTGCTATTCTTGGGCAAATTCTTTTTATAACTCCTTATGCACAAAGAAGATAGTTCTTAGAATCTTTCACCGGAATTTTCTTGCATTATTTTGAAATTTTTTGGAAAGCTGCAGGTGGGTGATCCGCCCGCTGGGCGGTCGCGCCGGTTGACTTAGCATTTGAACTCCAAAACAGAAGGCAACACCATTTGCCGTCGTTAATCTGATTCACTGTCGGCGAGTACGCCGACGCGACCTTTCAGCGAAAGGTCGCCTACCTACAAAAGATTGCCCACCTTATGAATTGCCTGCCAATTTTCGCATCTTTCGCGGTTAAAATAAATTAACAACGACGATCCGGTGAATAGTTATAGAAATTCAGGGACTTGATAGTAGAAATTATACTTTACTTAATACTTATTGCGTGGCTGCTAAACGGGGATTGAGAACAAGCCGCTGGAGATGCTTGGTTCTTCGAATCGCTCGAAGTTTTGCCCGGCGTTTGATTTCGCTTGGCTTTTCAAAATGTTCACGACGTCTCATTTCTTTTTTAATTCCGCTCCGTTCAATCAATTTGCGAAAACGTCGAACGGCATCTTGAATCGATTCTTTTTCCCGAAGTGTTAGTTTGACCACGAAATTTCCCTTTCATAATTTAATGTGACAAAGTAAGTATGGAGAGTTAATAGGTTTTTACCAAAAACCTTGCGGACATTTTATCGGAAAAAATCGAATCGTCCAGTAGCCACACACAATTTTTTTGATTTTTCTGTTTGTTCCAAAAGAGAGCTGTACTCAATAACATCTTATTTGCGAATTTGCGAACAATGCCTTATTTAGGCAATTTCTAAAAAACCATTTTTTGACAGGATTTACAGAATTTACATGATAAAAAATCACTGATTCTACCGGATTAGGTGTCCAAGCCTTGACAAGTTCGTTTTAAACGCGCAACACACGAAACATCGTGAAAGTGGTGGGCGATCCCTTCGCTGAAGGGTCGCACCGGTTGACTCGGCATTGACTCCAAAACGAAAGGCAAC
>JAISBG010000105.1 GCA_031266315.1 Planctomycetaceae bacterium
TTTCACTACATGCAGGGAAAGTTTCACTACATGCAGTGGAAGTTCCACTACATGCAGGGAAAGTTCCACTACATGCAGTGGAACTTTCACTACATGCAGGGAAAGTTTCACTACATGCAGTGGAAGTTCCACTACATGCAGGGAAAGTTTCACTGCATGCAGTAGAAGTTTCACTGCATGTAGGGAAACCTTCGCGGGATTTTGGCGGAACGTTAAGAGGTTTCGGTGTTCATGGATTGGTGTGGGGTTAAGATTTCATTCGGGAAGTTGGCAATTTATTGAAAGCCGTTCACGGAATAATCACGTCGGTTGGTTCGTCATTGCCGCCGATTGCCAACCATAAACGTTTAATTACAAAAGTTATGATCTTTTCTTATCCTGTATTACTTTGGTTTTTTCCGATTCTTGGGTTGGTGGTGTTGATTCATTTGATCAACATGTTTCGGCATCGTCGGGTCGAATGGGCGGCGTTGGAGTTTCTTTTGGCAGGGTATCGGAAAAGCCGGATACGTATTCTTTTGCAACAGTTTCTTTTGATGTTGTTGCGGCTGTTGGCGGTAACGGCGTTGATTCTCATGTTTGCCGGTCCCAAACTTGAAGGAACGTTTACCGGTTGGTTGGGCGGTAAACCGACCCATCATATTATTTTGCTGGACGATTCGTTTTCCATGAACGACCGCAATTCCGCTCAAGGCGGTGTTCCGCTTTTTGAGGATACGGTGGCGGTCATTCGGCGAATTGTCGAGGCGGCGGCACGTCGAAAATCCGATGACCGGCTCACGTTGGTTCGGCTTTCCCGTGCGGCGGCGGTGGAAAAGGGAGAAGAACCTGACCTTGCCGAATTGCTTTTCCATTCCGAAGAACTCCCCATTATTCAGAATTTTCTCGAAACATTCCGCCCGTCCCAGTCCGCCGACAACCCCGAACAATTATTAACTGCCGCTGTTGCGTTGGTTCGGCAATCCAATACACGTTTGAAGCCGGTTGTTTATTTTTTGTCCGACTTTCGCCGGCAACATTGGGAAAATCCAACTCCCATTCTGAAAAATCTGGCGGAAATCCGGCAACTTGGCGGAATGGTTCGGATGATTCGTGTTACCGACAAAGAACATACCAATTTGAGTGTTGATCATTTGGAACTCGTGGACGGAATCCATGCCGCCGATGTTGACCTTCTTTTTGACGCGACGATTACCAATCACAGTCAGGAAGATGTTGAAAATATTCCTCTTGTCCTGTTGGCGGACGGTCAATCGCAGTCGGTTGTTACCATTCCGAAAATTAAAGCCGGTGAACAAACAGTGCCGCCGGTTCGGTTTCCGATTCGGCTGAACAGTTCGGAGCAACACCGGATTGAAGTCCAACTTCAACCCGATGCCATTCCCGATGATAATCATCGGTTCCTTGTTTTGAAAGTTCCTGAGGCGTTGGAAATTTTGGTGATTAGTTCGGACAAACGTGTTCCGGCAACAGAGTCGTCCACACAATATGTTCGAGTTGCGCTTTCACCGGGCGGAACAAAATCGGGAATCAGAACACGGGTTGAACCGCCATCCTTCCTTGTCGGCAAACCGCTCACTCCGTTCCATGCCATCTTTTTGCCGGATATTCCGTTGCTGGAGCCGGCAGCGGTTAAAGCGTTGGAAGACTATGTTGCGGCAGGCGGCGGGCTGGCGTTGTTTCCCGGAACCGGAACAAACCTCGATTTTCTCCGCAAAGAATTGTACAAAAACGGAACCGGTTTATTTCCCGCCTTACCAATTGCGGAAACCGTGTTGGAACCGGATTTTCTCAGCAAAACTCCCGATATGACGGCGGCGGCTCATCCGGTGTTCCGATTGTTCGGCGAAGGCGAAAGCCCGCTACTCGCAAGTGTTAAAATCGAACGGTATCTCGGCGTCGAATTGCCGAAACAATCCGAACCGCCAAAACAAACCGTGTTGCCGCAACAGAATGAAAAAACAATGCCGAAGGAAACCGAGTTGCAGGAAATCAATACGCCGGAATCCGCTCCCCGTGTTCTGGCAACACTTCGCAACAAAGCCCCGTTGGTTCTGGAAAAAGAATTCGGCAAGGGCAAAACAATAACGTTTTTAACAACAGCGGCTCCGATTTGGAACAATTGGGGGCGCGGCAATCCGGGTTTTGTGGTGGTGATGCTGGAACTTGCCGCGTGGCTTTCCAAACGCCCTTCGGAGGCAGTTCCGATTCTGGTTGGCGAACCGTTTTCGATCAATCTCGACCCGTCTCTCTTTGAACAAAAAATTCGGATTCAAACTCCTTCCGGCGAAAACAACAGCACGGATTTTTTATTGGATGCTGTTTTACTGAATGACGCGGATGCGTTGGCAACATTTTCCCGAACCGATCAATCCGGTTTTTACGAGACGGCAATGAAAGAGCGTTCCGGCAATGAGGTTCGGCGTTTTTTCGCGGTCAATGTTGACGCGAAAGAAGGTGCAACCTCATTGGCAGATGTTTCGGAACTTTCCAATCTTCTACGTTCCGTCAATCAATCATTGGAAAGTGCCGCCGGTTTTTCAGCCGCAACAGATTTTTCCGCCGAACAATCCTTGAGTGATTTCTTACTTTACGTTGTTATTGCAATGCTAATAGCCGAAACATTCCTAGCCGGTCGAATCCTCCCGCCAATAAACCGCTAATACCGTAGCCGGTATGGGCGGTAGGCTTCGCCCTTGAGTAACCGCTTCACGTTGTTGCGCTTCCGTAATCAGCTTCGTGAATTTTAAAACGGCTTGAGTAATCATAAAAGAACAACCACAAGGTGAGCGGCTACAAGGTTGTCCACCTTGTGGTGATAATATTATTCCGGTGTACTACTCATAGCGGCGATTTTCCTTTTCGCGCAGCACGTCCGGTTGGTTTCGTGTCCGGTTTGTAATTCGTTATAATATTATAGTTAAAAACATTCGTTTGCCCTTTTACGACTTCAAATGTTAATGTACTTTTTTCTGTTGTAAATTCGTCCGGTAATAAACTGACATTGTAAAAATTGACAATATCCGTTTGAGGTGTTGCCGGTTGCGAGGTCGCACTGTCATAAGAAGCGTTTGCCGAAAAACGAACTTGATATTTACCCGGTTTAACAGCATTCGCTCCGGTCAAAAAGAATGTTCCCTTGTGTGAAATCGTACCAACTCCTCCGGCTGTTTGATCCTCTGTTTCCAAAGGTTTAAAGATAATATTGGCGGATGTCGCAACAATGGGAACGCCGTTTAACAAAATTTTACCCGACACATCTTCCCGACCGTCAGGATTCGTATGTTGGCAACTCGTCAGCAAAACACTGCAAATACAACAGACAACCCAAAAGTTGATAAATAAATTCTTTTTAAAATAGAACATGGTTATTATTTATTGAATGATTCGATGTTTTCTACGAAGAGATTACATAATTGCACGATTTACTCAAGCCGTTTTAAAATTCACGAAGCTGATTACGGAAGCGCAACAACGTGAAGCGGTTACTCAAGGGCGAAGCCTACCGCCCATACCGGCTTACGGTATACGATTATGGTTTGGACACTGGTTCTCCGTCAAATGCCGCACCTAAGGCACGCCATGTTGTACGGTTAATAGTCTCCGAGAAAAAACTAACACTTCCATCTGCCATTGCAGCGTTAACACCGCCGGTATGATAGGAACGTGCGCCGATTCGAGGTTCCCAGATAGCGGTTCCAGCCTCATTCACGCAAGGACATTTCGGCGAAACCGGATTGAGAGTATCTCCGGGTTTGTGACAAAAAGGTGCCCAAAGTTCATCGGGTTGCGTGGAATTGGGTTCGTAATAGGTCGAGAAAAAAGCGTTGTGTCCACGATAAGGTGCGCCGCGGTCATCCTTATCGTAAACATGAGAGGAGTCGCTGTCCGTTTGAATCGTTTCGGAAAACATAACAGTATTAGAAGTTCCATCTGTGATCATCGACATTGGAACACCGTGATATTCTGCGGCTCGCTGAGCGCGAACCGCTGGATCTCCACCCGCATTACCGGTTATCGTATAGGCTCCGAAACATCCGCCGGCAGCATCAACACGATCTCCCACACTGTGTTGATACCGGAAGGTGGGCAACCAACTATGATTACCCAATGTATAACCAACTCCATCTTGAGTTGCCGGAAGTGCTCCTCCAGCCCACCATTCCGGGTCGGCTGGTTCCACTCCGGTACGTCCGCAACATGCAAGATAGTTTTGTTTCCACCATTGCATATCAGGTGTTGCGATATTCGAATGCCAAGTTGACTTGGTAGAACTTGGACATTGAGTGCACCCAATACGACCGGAAATACCTTCAGCAAAAGGACGTACATTTTGAAGACGGTCATAACGTCCGCCTTCTAACAAATCACTACTGTCATAAACAAATCCTCCCGACCCGGATGTTGAACCGTATGGCTGATAACCTGTGGACATGTTGGAGAATCGCGGCATTTCCTCGATATAAGGGAGGATAAATGTCGCCCAAGTCAAAAAGTTAATATCCCGCGCGCCAACGGGAAAGAACCCTTCTGTGATATCTGCATTATTGTGTGCTCCGAGCGCGAGTTGTTTCAGATTGTTGGTACACTGCATCCGCCTTGCGGCTTCGCGGGCTGCTTGAACGGCGGGTAACAGAAGAGCGATTAATACTCCAATAATCGCAATGACCACCAGAAGTTCAACAAGAGTAAAAGCCCTCGCTTTAATCTTGCTTATACTGCCCCCCCCCCCGAGGGGA
>JAISBG010000214.1 GCA_031266315.1 Planctomycetaceae bacterium
TAACGACCGTCATTGTTCCAATCATACGGAGCCGTTGCCGTTTTGAAATTCATGTAACCAACCCGCGTATGTTCATACCAAGTCAACCGGTCTTGTAACAAAGATTGACCCAACAGGAAATGATCCAAACGCGGTAACCAATTCGCGTTGGAATAGTAATCGTCAAGCGCGTATTCCGAGAAAATCGAAAACGAAGAATTTCCTTCCAACTTTTTTAATCCCACCGTTGTTGTGTGGTTCTCGCCGATATTCCAATCGTAATTAAAATAATTGTTAATAAAATTACGGTCGGACACCTTGCCCACCTGAGCCGTAATCAACCAAGGTCCTTTGTGTTTTCCAAGCGATTCAATCTCCTGCCGGTGATTCCAGTGAAAAAAGTATCGGTAATCATGTGGAAACGCAACATTATTTCGACCTCCGCCAAGCCGGTCTAAACCTTTGTCGTTGATTCCCCAAAAGTTAAGCCAACCCTGAGTCGCACCGGGAACGCCCAAACAACCCGAAGGAGAATATTCAAGTCTGGTTCCGTAAGCAATTCCACGCTCTTCCAACCATGCAACATTAACCTCTCCGTCAAGCCAATCCGGTTTGTTGCGAATATTCAATATCTGGAACGGATTCCACGATGTTTTGACCTGATGACCGTACAAACTACTGTTGCCGTAGGAAATATTCTTAATGTACAAAGTCGGATCGTCTAAATCCGCCGCAAGCCAGGGCCAGTAAAAAACCGGAACACTTTTTAAAACAATAAAATTGTTTTCGGCAACTAAAACTCGTTTCGTGTATTGTTCCGAACTGAGCAACGACGATGCCGGAACATTGTTATTTAAGGTCAGAGTTCGGGAACGGAGAGCGTAAGACGGTTGCCCCAATTGACTTGTTGTGATTACCGAATTTTTCGCCGTAAAAAGTCCGTCTCCCAATTGACGTAGTATTTCCGCACGAAGACGAATAGTACCGCTGATATTTTTAATATTTTTAATCGGTGTTTCAAGCCGCCCGTCAAGAATATACGCCACTTTATTTTTAGCATCATAATACATGCGGTTTGCCTGAATTGTCTGTTCGGCATCGCGAAAACTAATATTCCCTTCCAAATAAAGTTCAAAATCATGGTTGGAATCATCTTTGTGTTGACTGCCTCCCATCAATTTGGACGGAGCATCCATCCAAACAACCGCACTATCCGCAGAAATATCAACCGTATCACCCGAAAGCATCTCTTCGCCGACAACCCCTTCGATAATAACATTGAGACCTTTAGGAAAAACCAAAATCCCGCGATCAGGATTGTTCGGATACGGATCCATCAAAAACGACAAATCATTATCGCCACGCCGATTCACCGTAATAAGCCGATACTTCGGTTGGTTTACCGGTTTGGCGGGAGATGTTGCCGCTGTTGCGACATAGCCGACCCGATCAATAACAGTCGGTTTGGGCAACAACATTTCCAAGGCACGCTGATAAATCGCCGGTTCCTGAACTCCCGCCGGTTTCTGATTCATAATCAACATGTCAACGGAAGTTGTTGTTGCAAAACGTCCCAACCATTTTTGTCCGAAGATTCTTGCATCAATTTTTTCCCGATCCAGTTCGATATTCAAGGGCGATTGAGTGCTGTCGCTTTCAAGATAAACGGTTACTTCACGGCTGCCGTCGGAAGGGTCTTTTTTTCGGGCAATCCAAACAACCGCGTGAGGTCCTTGAGCCGAATGATGTCCTTGCCGGACGGAACAATCTCCGTCAAGGAAAAAAATTTCATAATCGCCGGACTCTTTTGTCCAACCGGATTGGGCGGAAACAATAATCGGTTCAAAGGAATCGTTTTTGGGATAGGACAGAGTTGTTGAACCGGAAGCGTTTATAATTCGGTTTGATTCGGAAATTGTCGAAACGGCAGAGTTAAAACCTGTCCATTGATTTTCGGGAATCATCACCACTGCGGGATTGGACGCCGGATTTTCGAGAACAGTCGGGTCAAGATAAGGTTCGAGGCTTGGATGCGTTACCGGCACATAACCGTCCCCTTCAATATAGATTGCCGGAACAAGTCCCTGATTGGGAGAAAGTAGAGAAGTTGTACGGTCGGACGGTGTCGCAAAGGAAATCGCACCGGCTAATTTCGGTTGGAGCGTTCCAAAGCCGGGCAATTCATTGTTAACACTGTTGCTCAATTGTGTTTCTCTCGCGGAAACACGTAAAGGAAGTACAGACTGAAACGGCGTTGTCAATGTTGGCAATGAAAGAATAGACCGATGTTCTGTGTTCAGGTTTTGGGCGGAAATTTTTCCCGAAATAACTGCAAAAACGAAGAAAATTCCCAAAAAACAAACAACGCGCAGTATCTCCCCGCAACACCATTTCCGTTGGCGTGTTTCAAAGGAACATTTTGCTAATCTCTTGAAATTTATAAACTTACGCAATGAACATTCCGTTGGGACAAAATCATTTCCAAACAATTTGAAAAAATAATCGCGGAATTATGATGATTTTGCCAAAATAAATCAAGAGGGCATTTCAAAAAATACATTTCTATTTTTTACCACAGAGAACACAGAGAAAAAATTTTAGAATCAATGGCAATCATCAGGTGGGCTATTTATCAAAAAGCCCGCTGGGCGGCAGTGGTTTCAAGTTAAGCGAATGAAGTTAAAATAGTCATTTATCAGTAATATTAAATAAATTCAAAGGTTTGGGCAATTTTTGTATTTTTGCGAAAATTTTTTGATTCGATTTTAAATTGGAAAAATTTTTCGTCTTGCTGAAAATTGGTGGAGCGAGTAGAATGAAAATAGTAAAAGTGTTGAAAAAAGTTTTTTGCCCATTAACTCTGAAAAAAAAGGGATAACCATGTTCCCCCGATACATTAATCCGTACACCGATTTTGGTTTT
>JAISBG010000255.1 GCA_031266315.1 Planctomycetaceae bacterium
CGTAACCGCAGGTCTTTGACCTGCGGTTACGAACCAACGAAATCACTGCCTGAAAGGCAGAATTTTAAGCCGTTGCCGTGTTAAGTTCTGCCTTTCAGGCAGTAGACTGTTTGTTGTTATACCGCAGGTCAAAGACCTGCGGTTATGAAAATGAAGCCCTATCGGGCTACTCCGCTTTTTCCGTTATGCCAACCGGAATCGTCAAAATCCGGCTAAATCCAGTGATCTGTCGGTTTTTCCAACGTGTAACGCCAAATAACCGGTTCTGCTTGTGATGTTGGAACAATTTCTTTTATTTTTATATTTGCCGGATAGAGAGAACGATAATCACCGGTTCGTTCTGCGCGTTGCGAATATTTTTTCCAAAGCGACCGATCCGTCAACATTTTAATGTACACCCCGCCAACAACAGAACGCGCCTGAAAACCGCGCCGTTTGGCATTTGTTGTAAAAAACCAGTCGGACAAAGGAATCCGATCCGGTGTTTCATTAACATAATCGTAAATCGGATTAAAAAGTGTTTCAAAATCATCTCGATTTTTTGCCGGTGTGATACTCCAGACAACCCAATCAATAAGTGAATTATTGGTACGGCTATCCACCGGAAGACCATATCGGTTTTGCACTTTTTTGTACCAACGAATCTCTTCATCGGCAAGTGATTCAGGAAAAAGATGTGTTTCCAAAATCGAGTCCCAGATCAAATTGTGTTTCATCGACCATGTTCCCGGTTTGTCATACGCAAGCCGTGTCCGTCCGTCATCTTTGGACATTGTGAGCCATTTTCGTGCGTAATCTTCCACAATTGTACGATATTTCCGCGCATCGTCCGTTTTTCCAAGCCGTTCGCAAAGTTTAGCGTACGCGCCAATTCCGATAATTGCCTTGAGTGAAAGATTGGTAATATGAGCATTAACCTGAATCAGTTTCGGATACTTGTTTCCGCAACCAGAAATCAGCAAAATGTTCTCATGCTAACCAATACAATCAATAATGTTTTGTTAAATTTCATTTTGTGTATTCCTGTTTTGAGTAAATGTTTAGATATAAAATTTAAGACGGTCAAATATAAAAATAAATTAGGAAATTGTTCGTAACAAAATATAGTGTATTACCGAACTTTATTTTTGTACCGGTTTATTTCGACAATGAATTTTTCTGATTCTATCGGATTAGGTGTCTCCCAACGGAATAGTAATTTTCGTTAAAGGTAGGCAATTCATCAGGTGGGCGACTTTTCGCTGAAAGGTCGCGTCGGCGTACTCGCCGACAGTGAACCAGATTAGCGACGGCAAATTGTATTGCCTTCCGTTTTGGAGTCAAATTGCCAGCCGTCAACAGGAGCAAGTCGGCTAACGCCGACGCGATGTTTTAGCAAAACATCGCCCACCTGATGGCTACTTCTAAAAACCTATTTTTTGACAGGATTTACAAAATTTACATGATAAAAAATCAAATAAAATCCAGTAAGTCATGTATCTCTTGTCAAAAAATAAATCTTTGTAAAGGTTTTTAGAAGTTGCCGTAAATTATTCAGCTTTGGCGTATTTTTCTTCTTTTAACGCGAAACACACGAAAAGAGTGGGCAATTTATCAAAAGTTTCGCTGAACGGTCACGCTGGTTGACGTTGCCCCTGATAACCAGCAACCGGCGCGACTTTTCAACGAAACTTTTAATAAATTGCCCACCTCTTTCCGCAAATTTTAGTGTGGTTCGCGTTTAAAACGAACTTTTCAATGCTTGGACTCCTAATACACGGGAGAATCAGTAGTTTTTCGTATCAATTCAATGAATTGTTACAAATCTATTTTTTTGTTGATTCTTTCAAGGGACGTTCAAATTGATAGAACCCAGACGTAAGGTGTTTGATATCGCCGTCGGCAAGATCAACAATGGCTTCTGTTCCAACCGGTACAATTATTTTTAAAATGACGTTACCGTTTTCCAAACGCCAACCGCTTTCAATTAAGCCATACGGAGTTTCAAGTGTTGCGTTTGCGTGAGTCAGATGTTTTACGACCGACGGACGAATCGAAAATTGACGATAACCGGGTTTGCCGGCAAGCGGTTCAATTCCCGCAAGACACTTGAAAAACCAACCGGAAATACCCGTGTACGACGTGTGAATATGTGTACGGTTGACTCGCGATGCCAGATTAATTTCCCACGCTTCGGGCAAAGTCGTTTCACCTTGACTTACAAAATAACCGTAACCAGGGTACGTTGTTTTGGAAAGAATTTCCGAAACCAATTCCTGGAAATTCGGATACGAAAAAAGAGTTTTGAAATACGGATAACGCCCAAAACTTCCGACATCGAAATACGAATCTTTTCCGGTCATTGTATTTTCCAGATGATTGAGCATTGCCGCCCGCAAGTTTTCAGGGACAACTCCGGTATAAAGCGGCGCGGCAGTTCGTAACTGATCACCATTGACATAAACACCGGTTTGAGCGTTATAATATTTTTCGTGCGTTTTTTTACGAATCACTACCAAACGTTCACGATAAACAGGTGTTTCGTGATTACGCCCCAGTTCTTCGGCAATTTTGATCCATTGCTCAAGCGTCATCGCGTAAATGCAATTATTGTAAAATATTGCAAGTACGTTATCGCCCATTTCCAGCCGCCCTCCCGGAAGAAGCCAATCACCGAGAAAATGACCGGGATTTTTCGAATACGGTGTTAATTGTCCGTCAACAACATAATTGTTCAAAAATTCAAGCCAGCGTTTTCCCGATTCGTAAGCGGTTTCCAATACTTTTTTATCGCCGTGAGCAAGATAATGTTCCCAAGCGATTGTTGTCATTGCCGCTCCACTGAGCGGACTGCCGTAATCGTCACTGATTTGTGGAGCAACAACACAAAATTTACCGTTCGGAAATTGGACATCTTCCCAATCACGAACATTTTTCACATAATACGCTGCCGAATCAAAACAGGGCAAACCAAGTCCCCACATTGTTTGAAAAGTTCCTTCCGCAGCATAACCGAGTCGTTCCCGATGTGGACAATCAACCGTAACACCTTCCGGCGTACACATTTCATAAGTGTAACGGTCAATCTCATAAATTTTGTTCCAAAGCGGTTCAGAACACTCAAACGAACCTGTACGTTTTCCCGAACTCGTAATTGCGTAACCTGTTACGTCGGTAAGTTTCGGCGGTTGTTTCAGTCCGATAAAATGAACATAACGCCCGCCGAAATAATTGAATCGATTACGAAAAGTTTCGCCATTTTCGCCGCGTGCGATATAACGTTGCTGTTGGTTAAATTCGCAAATCACAAACGAACCGGCTTTTTCGCCTTGCACTCCATCGGCAACTTTACTATTGTTACTGATTTTAATCTCAACAATATCTCCCGGCGCAAGACCGTTAAATGTTGCGTCAATATATCCGACAAATTGTTCTCCCATATCAGCCCGCCAGATTGTATCGCCGTTATCGGTTTTAATGGGAACAATTTCCGTTGCGGCAACCGTTTTAATAATCCGTGACGGTTCCATCATTTGCGCGGAAAGAATCGGTTCCGTCTCGTTTTTTAACGGCGAAATTTTAGCGGCGTTTGCCCAAGAATCATCGTTAAATGTAACAGTGTTCCAATCGGAACGATAAATCCGTCCATCGATTTCTTCACCGCCAAATTCGTTGTATCGGAAATTGCCACCGTAATAACGGCTGTAACTTTCAGCACATTTCCATGACGTATCGCTTTGTAACGAAAAAATCATGCCGTCTTTTGTTGTTCCGTTAAGTTGCAACAGAAACGCCTGATTGACATTTTTTGCAAACCCGTAATGTCGCGTCCAACCGGCATCATACCAAAGAGCGATAACATTTTCCCCTTTTTTGAGCAAAGGAGCAACGTCATAAGTTACGTAAAAAACACGTTTATCAAGCCGCGATACGACAGGAGCAAGTATCCGCTCATCTGCTTTTTGACCGTTGACATACAACTCGTGATAACCCATTGATGCAACAAATGCAAATGCCGAAACGGTATCTGCATCAAGTGTCCATTTTTTGCGAAACCAAATTTGTTTATCCGGTGTGGTTTTCGGATGCTGAATCCATTCTCCTTTCCAGTCGGAATGTTCGAGCAATCCTGCGGAAAACCGCGCCGTTTCACTCCGCGATGACGGTTTGCCGTCTTTATCCCAAATTTGTACGTTCCAATAATAATCCTGTCCCGATTGTAACTTAAATCCGCAAGGAACAAGATGAGATTGTTCCGATTGG
The DNA here is from genome assembly GCA_031266315.1 of Planctomycetaceae bacterium. Lineage (GTDB taxonomy): Bacteria > Planctomycetota > Planctomycetia > Pirellulales > Thermoguttaceae > WRKP01. Next base: position 4,243 of record JAISBG010000255.1, read on the forward strand.
ACAACTCCGCTGTTCCAAACATCGGCATTAGCGAGTTTTTCCGGTGTTGTTGCTACTAAAATGTGATAAGCCGTTTGATGTTGACCTTGAGTTTTTTCCGTATCAACAATTTTCCAACTCAATCGCGGTACCGGCGTGTCAATTCCAAGCGGATTGATCTGATGTTCGCAACGTAATTCCGATACTGTTACTGCTGCCGTTATCGGAAACGTAACAAGTATTGCCGTTAAAAATAACAAAAATGTTTTCATGAGTAATACCCTTCTTAAAAGTTAAAGTAAAAAATAAAGTAAAGTAATAATTGATACACCATTCACGGCAATAACCAAAGACAGACAATATGTTGCAAAAATATCGTGTCCGCTTGATTATTGCGTGAACATTAAAAATTGATCAATTTTTCGATCAATTTTTTGATTAATTGGTTGGTTATTTTCGTTTGTCCTGATATTATTATAATCAAGGCACTAACATTAAAAAAGCGGAATCGTGTTACCGTCATCTACATTTCCTAATTTAGCAAGAATACTATTGGCGTTGACTCCGGTTCCTGATAACGGACCTGTTGGTACTGTTACGGAAATCGCTTTAACGGCACCGTCGCCAAAAAGGAAAATACAAATTCCGGCATGACAACCGCCCCACTGAGCCGGATGTCCTTCATCATAGAAATTCGTGGTTCCGGGAAGGTTCATATTGTTACAAATCATTGCATTGAATGATCGTGATCCTGTAAGTCCTGCCCAACTGAATTGTCCTAAAATAGAGCAATCTCCTAATTTAGGACGATTGGCAGTATCATAATTTTCACATAGACCAATATTATCACGTGGAATGAACTTTTCTCCAATTAAAATTTGATTAGATGTTCCATCATTGAGTCGAGCAAAAGTATCACGGGGTAACCATGATTCCGGTGTACCGCCAGACCAAATTGCAGCGCGAAAAGGACTTTTCATCTGTTGCGGACCGTGTGTTACAGTTGTTCCTCCAGTTACCTCTTCCCAGACATCCATAACTCCAGAATCTTGTAGCCAACCAGACCAATTTCTGGCAAGACGACCGACTACAATCGCGTAATCACCTTGTGTACCTAAAGTTTGGGCACACCATATATCACTGGTAGGACCAGTAAGACCAATAAGTGTGGTGGCACTTCCCCGACGTGAAGGGCAACGATAACCGGAAATAGATTGAAACGCCCGTTGCTCATCTTGGGACAGAGTGTTCCAAAAACGTCCGTTTCGCAAACCGTATCGAAAATTGACTGTTTTTTCTTTTACCTGATCATACAATCTTGTTTGTTCAATAAACGGCATGATCAGTGTCCAGAAACCGGTGCGCGGACGATCTGCATAAGTATCGGTGTCAACTGTATCGGGAACCGGATCATTCTTGTACGAATGTCCAACGCAAGAAGGTGTCAAACCTTGAAACGTGTCATGGAAGTTGTGGACGGCAATCCCGATTTGTTTCAGATGGTTGGTACATTGCGAACGCCTTGCGGCTTCCCTCGCCGCCTGCACCGCCGGTAACAAAAGAG
>JAISBG010000361.1 GCA_031266315.1 Planctomycetaceae bacterium
GGTATTCTCCTTATGAAAAAAAAGGTAAAATTAACAGATTACATAACATATAATCTGTTTTTCGTGAAATTGGGAACAAACGTAACGCCGAGAAACGGCAACAGAATATCGCTCTTAGACAGGAGCGACACGGTTGTAAAAATAGGTTTATTCCCACCGACTAAAATGGTGCATTACAACTTTAAATGTAATGCTGAATTATACCTATGGCAATAGACGTGACACTCCCTTGACGGGAGTCACGCAACTTTCTAGTGCCAATAATTTTCTACACGGAAAATCCGTTAGTCTTGTAGAAAATTACAGTTCGCCGAAGCGATTTTACAACTGTTGACGTACTCGAATTTTTTAACACCCGAACAAAAATCCGGGCGATTTATCGTTCAAAACGGAAAAATAATCTCCAAAAGTTAAAAATGAAAAAAGGCAGAAAATAATAATAGTGTATAGTATAAATGATAGTTCGAAAAATATCAATAGGAGAGTAAACAAAATAGACGAAATTTTGGTATTTTTTAAAAATTTTTTCAATTTATGCCCAAAAATCTAAAAAAATCGTCGTTATTCTCGTTCCCATTCACAAAAAAATTTTCTCTGTGTGTTCTGTGGTTAAAAAAAATTCCATGCATTTCATGTTTAAAAATACCAATATTAGACAAAAAAGATGAAAGAGTTATCCTCTTGGAGCGGTGAAGCCGATTTCGACAGCCATTGGACCGAAATCGGTTTGGAAGGGAATTGTGATTGGCTGGCAGTTTTCCGGAAACCGTAACTCGGTTGCTTCGCCGTTGATGACGTTTGGCAAACTTAGACTGAGTTTATATTCTTCGAGTTGGGCTTTGGCGTTACCGGCAATCACGTTTGTCAATTCTCCAACCGCATCGAACACATCGTCATTCAACTCTTTACATTCTTCCATGAGCATTGCCGATGCACTTTTGAGAGCCAGTTCCTTCGACATGGTGAGAACAACCGTTCCCGCAACAACTCCCGAAAGACCAATAATTCCGCTAATCGGATAAAGCGTTTGCGGATTCTTTTTTAATTGGGGAGCCTCTCGTGTTACCTTACAACCGACCATTGTTTCGAGCGTTTTGGTCACGGCAATAATAAACGGATTAATAAATTCAACGCGAACTGCTAAAGACGACATAATATCAAAATCGAATTGAAATTTTCATAAAAATGAGTGACTGTACTCATCACAAACTACCAAAGTGTAACTATGATAAACAATAACCTCTTAGAAAGCAACAGGTCTCAAAAACAATTTAATAAGAATTGGGCATCTCTAAAAATACTTTTTTTACCACAGAGAACACAGAGTTCACAGAGATAATGTTTTTGATCAATGTTTTGATTGTTTAAAATACATAAAGTAGAGAAGAAAGTAATACTAAAATTTCGTGTTTTTTATGTATTTTAAGTATTCAAAAAAATCTTTATTCTCTGTGCCTTCTGTGTTCTCTGTGGTAAAAATGAATTATTAGAGATTCCCAATTACAACAGAGTGGTTTTTTTCCAAAATTAATTTGTTATAATTAGCAAGATTATTCAGTGGAATTTTCATAGATAACTAATTTATCTTTGTTTATGAATAAAACTCAAGAAGTAAGCGACCTTTTACTTTTAATGAAAATTTTGCTGAAATAGGTGAAGATTACTAAAATTTAACAATTTGTTTATGTTCTGTGTGAACTATTTTTTAAAAAATTTTAAAAACTTAACTCCCAAAACAAACGATGAAAACAACCCGATTTTTAACAGTGTTCGCATTTATTGCGATGATGGTTTTTTCCGTACTTTTTGCTGCGGAAATAACGAAACAACAATTGCCGCCGGTCGGTCAGTTAGGGTCTGATAACCTTCAGGAACGTGAAAAATCGCAACAGAATTGGCAAAATTATTGCCGGTCAATCGGTACTGATTCACAACTCAGTCTGGAAGCATGTAAAGAAATGCTTCATGCGATTGAAGCGGAAGACACGCCGATTGAAGCGAAGGTTTGGCTGATTCGCCAACTCGGACTTGTCGGTAACAGCGTTGTTGTTCCCAATCTTGCCAAGTTTCTGGATCATGAAAATGTTCGTATCCGCGACGAAGCAGCAAGAGCATTGGTGAGTATGCCCGGTAACCAAACTGCTGAAGCGTTGAAAAAGTTTGATTCGCAACTTGCCAAAGATGCACTGACGGAACACAACACTGACCGCGATATTCTCCAGAAAACCGGTAACGAAACCGCATTGCCGCAAGGATTGCCGTATGCGGACGAAGTTGTTGTAACAGCATGGATGAAAAAGTACGATCAGTTCAATGATTTTGAAAAGGTTCAAACGCTTGCCGGTTTAGCTGTACGAAAAGATAAGCAATATCTTCCGTATGCTCTTAACGCTCTGAAAAATAGTGACGAATCAGTGCGCAACGCCGGTCTTCTGGCGGTTGGTGCGCTTGGCGGAACGCAGGAAATTCCGGTACTTCTTGAGCAGGTTTTTAACGGAAGCAACAAAGAACTGGCAAAAAATATTTTGTCGCAAATAATCGATAAAGGGTTTGACGAAAACTTGCTTGAACGTCTCAAAGCGGAAAAAGATGACGGACGGTTTGAAGTGATTATCGATATTTTAAGCCGACGTTACAATCCTTCGATTCTGTCGGTTGCTCTGGAACGAGCCAAAGCCGTTGATATTCCAAACCGTTTGGCATTGATCCGAATTGCCGAAAAACTTGCAACAAAAGAAAATGTTGATGATTTTATTATTGTTTGGGAATTGATTACAGACCGAAGCCAACGCGATCAGGCGGAACAAATTATTGCACGTCTTGTCAACGGCGATTCCGAACCGGTACTGAAAAAACGCACGGAAAAAAATTACGCCGAGATGTTTTCGTTACTTGGTCGAATTGGTGACGAAAAATCAATCAAGGAGATTACTGACCGTGTTTTTAGGCGTTATCCTGATACCGAAAAGTCCACAACTCTAGAACTGTCTGCCGCTGCGTTGAGGGCAATGTGTAATTGGCCCGACGGACGTGTTGCCAACGATTTACTTCTTGTTGCGGAAAATCAGTACATTCCTGATCCTGACCGTATTGCTGCGCTTCGTGGTTTTGCGCGGGTGATGTCGTTGCCGAATGATCGGATTAAAATCAAAATTAACGACAAAGAAAAAACCGCATTGCTTGCCAAAGGTTTTAATTCTGCCGTCCGTATTGACGAAAAACGCCTGATTATCCAACGTATTGGTCAGGTTCGCCACGCGGATTCGCTAAAATTCGTGTTGCAATATTTCGACAACACGGAACTTCAAGATGCGGTGATTCGCTCGATTCTTGATTTGGCGCACCACACTGATTTGCGGCGTTCCGATAAAGAAGCGTTTGGTTCGGCACTGGATAAAGTTCTTACCGTAACAAAAGATCAAGGACTTCTCGAACGCGCAAAACGATATAAAGATAATTTCTAATTAAACACGAAACACACAAAAATTCGCGAAACGAGGTAGGCAATCCGCCTGCCTTCTTTTCGTTTTCGTGAATTTTTGTGTGTTTCGCGTTTAAAATGGACATTTCAAGACTTGAACACCTAATCCGGTTGAATCAGGATAATTTTGTACTAAAACGATACACTGTTGCCATCATTGACAACAGCAAGATTGGCTAATGTTTGCGTTGCCATTGTAACCGCTAACGATCTGACGGAACCATCGCCAATCAAAAAATTACAAATTCCGGCATGCCACGAACCAAAATTGAGTGCTTTTTCCGAATCAAGGAAAATAATATCAGAGGTTGGATTCTGAAATTCGTTTGGTGTTCGGAGTCTTGCTGCCCAATAAAGTTGCGTTGTCGAATCCCGATAAAAAACGAGAGGACGAACAGCACCCATTGCCGGCCACCCGCCGGAAAAAGATAAAAAGGAACAATCACCTGATCTTTGGGGATTGGCGATTGCCACACCGCCCAGAGGAATATGTTTTTCTCCAACAATCAATTGATTACTGGTTCCATCTGTCCACCATGCCATTGTATCTCGAAGTTGCCAACTAGCATAATTATTTTGTGTTGCATAATTAGGAAGCCGGAAAGGTCCGACATTGTTACTGATATGATTGACAGGATGATAGCATTGTCCCCACCATTGCGGTCCAGGCGAAGCCTGTGAATTACCGATAGCAAGAACAGCAGCATAATCTCCCAACGGACCATTTCGATATCCACTGTTTGTAACATCGTTAGTGTCATTCCCGGGATACAAAATCGAAATACCGCTTCGTCGGGTTGGACATTTCATAAAAGGAATGGAACCGATGGAATTACGTTGCTCCTGTCCAATATCATGAAACCATTTGTTACCAAAATTGGAATGGAGTCCCTCATGTCCTGCGGCGGCAGTTCCATCCGTCCAAGTTCCGGTAACCGGCGTTGTACTGCCGATAGAGGAATCGGCGGTATTGAGAAAATCGTACAGTGATTGTTGTTCGGCAAAGGGCAAAATCAAAGCCCAAATGGTGGTTCGCATTGCACCGCCCATTGCGCCTGAACCGAATCCTACCGGCGGCAATCCTTGTCGGGTATCGTGGAAGTTGTGAACCGCCAAACCGATTTGTTTTAGATGATTGGTACACTGCATCCGCCTTGCCGCCTCTCGTACCTATGCAAACTGAAAAGTTGTGTATAATTATAGGTGTTGCGGAAAAAGGTCTTGCTA
>JAISBG010000360.1 GCA_031266315.1 Planctomycetaceae bacterium
TAATATCACGCTCCGACACTTCGTCCACATCTTTCGAATCCGAAAAAGGAATATAACCATGCACCGAATCAAACACAAGGTTATCATCTTCATAATAATTTTTTACCAATCGCATAACTAAATTATTTTTTGTACAAAAATTTGTTAATAAATCAATCAACGGCTAACTCAACCGATATGATTAAATTTCACACACAATCCGAATAGTCACCATACCATGACGTACCGTGTTCAACTCCGCACATTTTAAAACAACTCCAGTATAAATGAAAATTAAATTGTGAACAGTACAAAATATCTTTTGATGATTCTCCGAGATATTAGCAAGATATTGATAAAAATTTGACACTGTGTTATATTGACTGCGAAGGACAATGGAATAATGAAAATTGTATCGATTGCAGGATTATATACCGTAACCGGTAAGGCGATAGGTTTCGCCCTTGAACAATCGCTTCACGTTGTTGCGATTGTGTATTTAGCTTCTTGAAATTTAAAACAACTTCAGTATATTTCAAATTATGACAGAAACAATGTTGTCGAGACAGGTTTATTTTCCTTTTGTTCCTGAGCATGGACAAAAGAGAAGGCGTTACTATAATAGCGATGCCAATAAATTATTTGAACAAGATCGTGCTTTTCATCAATGGTATCGTTTTGTTCTTTCGTTTCCGCCGCATTTGGTTCAGGAATATATTGGAAAATTTCAGTTGTGCAAGGAAGATGTTCTGCTTGACCCGTTTTGCGGAACAGGAACAACTCTTGTTGAAGCAAAAAAGCATGGGTTACAAAGTATCGGTGTTGAAGCAAACAAGGCGGCACATTTTGCCTCAACCGTGAAATGTGACTGGACAATTGACATCAATAATTTTGTCGCCGAATCTGAGCAAATTGCAAAACTTGCAGATAAGAAAATTCAGTCCTGCAAAAAAATACGAATACTTCCCGATGAACAGATGGAATTACTTTTAGAATGTTCCATCTCGCCAATACCGCTTCATAAAACCTTAATTTTGTTGGAAATTATTAATGAAACACAGCAGACACAATTCACCAAACATCAACGGCTTGCTCTTGCTGCGTCAACGGTACGAGATGCAAGCAATTTACATTTCGGTCCCGAAGTCGGAGTTACACGAATAAAAAAACAAGACTCAGATGTTGTTGCGAATTGGTTAGCAACGATTAACATGTTTGCCCGTGATTTGAAAGAAATATCAACACAAAAAAAGAAAACACGTCCCGAAGTGATATTGGGTGATGCTCGTTGTCTTGAGGATTGCCTTCAAAATTATGAATATCATTCGGTTGCTGCCGTATTTACGTCGCCGCCTTATCCCAACGAAAAAGATTACACCCGAACAACACGACTTGAATCCGTATTGCTCGGTTTTTTGCACAATAAATCGGAATTGCGTGAAATGAAACAAGGACTTCTCCGTTCCAATTCACGAAATATTTACAAAAATGATAACGACGACCATTTTATTAACAATCATTCCGAAGTAATAAAACTTGCCGAAACAATAGAATCCAAACGAATCGCTATGGGAAAAACGTCCGGTTTTGAAAAAATGTATCATAAAGTTGTTCTCCAATATTTCGGCGGAATGACCCGTCATTTGGAATCGTTGAAACCATTTTTGAGGAAGGGGGCAATGTTGGGTTATGTGGTTGGCGATCAAGCATCATTTTTGCAGGTGTATATTCCGACAGGAAAAATTCTTGCGGATATTGCTGTTAATCTCGGGTATAAACTCGTATCCATTGACCCTTTTCGAACCCGCTTTGCAACTGCTACGAAAATGAAAATGAACGAAGAAATTGTCGTTCTACAATGGATACCGTAACCGGTATGGGCGGTAGGCTTCGCCCTTGAGTAACCGCTTCACGTTGTTGCACTGCCGTGTTCAGCTTTGCGAATTTTAAAACGGCTTTAGCATAAATTGCCATGAAGAAAAAAGAATACCAATCACAGAAAAAACTCAATCGATACGAAAAACTTATCGAGGAAGTATTTTTCAAGAATTATAAAAATGGTGCAAGTGAAGTATTATTTTTGCGGGAAGAATTTCTTGCCACTGCTGAAAAATTGGAAATTGAGTTACCTAAAAATATTGGAGACGTTATTTATTCATTTCGTTTTCGCACAAATTTTCCCGATTCAATTGTTAAACTTGCGCCGTCGGGAATGGAATGGGTTCTTCGTCTTGTCGGCAAGGGAAAATATCAGTTTTCTCTTGCCCAAAATTCACGAATCATTCCCAACCCGCACCTTGCCGAAACGAAAATTCCTGATGCCACGCCGGGTATTATTAAACGGTACGTTCAAGACGACGAGCAAGCATTGCTGGCAAAATTGAGGTATAATCGTTTGATAGACGTGTTCACGGGAATTACGTGCTACTCGCTTCAAAATCATTTACGGACATCAGTTGTTGATTTGGGGCAAGTTGAAACGGACGAGTTGTATGTCGGTATTGACAAATACGGTACTCATTACATTCTCCCGATTCAGGCAAAAGTTAGCAATGATCAATTGGGAATTGTGCAAATGGAACAAGATTTCGCCCTTTGCAAAGAAAAATTTCCAGTGCTTGTTTGTCTTCCGATAGCGGCTAAACTAATAGAGAAAGAATTGATAGCATTATTTTCGTTTGAACAGACAGATAAAGGAATCTCCATGATTAGCGAAAAACATTATCGTTTGGTTGACACAAATGATTTGAGTGAAAAGGAAATTCGGCGTTATAAATTTCGTTGCGAGGATTGATTGCAATTTATTATACCGAAGCCGGTAGTGCGGTAGGTTTCATCTTACGGCTACGGTATAAAATGAAATTGAACAATTACAGGATTATAGAAATGCCGACCAACCATAATATTCAAACATTTTTTGATGCGGTTTCGCTAAACGAAGCGATTGTAACTGATGAAATTGGAATTTCAGATGCAACGCTTCGGAATTGGCGGCGACTTGGAGTACAGGAAGATGGACAGCATAAAAAATTGCGTTCCAGAGCCAATAAACGGTTGTCGCAACGAAGATTCAAACCGGAAGAATATTCCGGCAACGAAACGGTATTTCGTGAAATAGATAAATATGTTTCGTATATTACCAACAATCGTATTGACATTTCATCTGCGTTATATTTTATTGTCTCCAATATCGGCGAACCGGCAGACAATCCGTTTTTCCAACACGAAATGGAATGTTGGCGCAAAGAAATCAATAAAATCTCAAAACAACATTTTGACTGGTTCAAGAAATATCCTCTAACGAATACAAGCGGCGATTGTCTGGGGTTGCTTTATCAGTCGCTTCTTACGGAAGGGCAAAAGGCGGCGGCAGGTTCTTATTACACGCCGTCGGCGGTTGTTCGGGAGATTGTTGAAGAATACGCAACCGCCCAAAGCACGATTCTTGATCCCGCTTGCGGAACAGGACAATTCCTGTTGGAAGCCGCCAATGTTATCGATAATCCGAATCATTTGTACGGAATTGATATTGACCCGCTTGCAGTGCGTCTTTGCCGAATCAATCTTATGCGGAGATTTTCTGATCAAATTTTTGAACCGAAAATTTATTGTGCGAATACGTTGCTTGAATTTTGTAATGGCTCTTTGTTTAATACGGACAACGCAAAAATCCCGTCCGATTATTTTGATTTGGTAATGACAAATCCGCCGTGGGGCGGACATGTTGGTCAACAGAAAAAAAGTGTTTTGTCAAAACGGTTTCCTCGAATTGTTTCCAGTGAAACATTTTCTTATTTTTTGGTACAGGCAAGCCGCTTTGCCAAGCAGGAAGGCAACATTTCTTTTTTGTTACCGGAGGCGATTTTAAATGTCAAAACTCATGCCGATATTCGCCAATTTCTCTGTGAAACCGCGCAGATTTTGAAAGTTGTCAATCTGGGACGGATTTTCAGCGGAGTTTTTACGCCGGTTATCCGGCTTGACTTCCGTAAACAACCGCCGAAACAAAAACAAAACAGCGAAAACATTTTTGCTGTTCATCAAACAGATAAAGACCGTCATCTTTTAGAAAAAATTGATTCCTTTACAAAGATAACACTGAAAAATCAAGCATTGTTTGCTCTTGGGATTGTTACGGGAGATAACGAAAAACATCTGTTAACGTTCCCAAAATCGGGTAGTGAACCTATTTTTCGCGGAAAAGATGTTGAGCCGTTTGTGCTGAAATCGAACAAGGAATATATTGTTTTTACACCGGAATATTTTCAACAGGTTGCCAAAGAGGAAATCTATCGAGCGGAAGAAAAATTGATTTACCGTTTTATTTCAAAAGACCTTGTTTTTGCTTACGATAATCAGAAACAGTTGACTCTGAATAGTGCTAATATTTTGGTGCCGAATATCCCCGATTATCCGATAAAAGCATTGGCAGCAATTTTCAATTCAGATGCCATGCGGTTTATTTATCGGAAAAAATTTAATACAATTAAAGTGTTACGCGGAAACCTTGAAGATTTACCGATTCCGATTTTGTCAAACCGCGAAAAAAATAAATTAGTAACATTAGCGGATAACTTTATTAAAACCCGTGTTGCCGACCTGCTTAATGAAATTAATCAAATCATTTTTA
>JAISBG010000402.1 GCA_031266315.1 Planctomycetaceae bacterium
CCCGCCGGACTGATTATAAATATTACAATCTGGAATCGAACAGAAAACTACACCACTCTCGTTATCGGTACAATAGTAATACTTTTTTCATTACTGCTTCACGCGAAAATGCGCGAAAAGATTTCTCGTTTGTCTTTTTAGGGCATTCTGAAAACATCAAAGACATGAAATCAAAAAAATGTTATATTTTTTATTTTTGTACACCTAAGTTTTAGATTTAAATAGATAACTCATGTTACGCATCAACTTCGTCTTTAATCTTACGGAATAGTTTATTTTCCTGTCCCGTTAGGGACAAAATGTTGGTAGAAAAACTTACCAACATGGCATCCCTACGGGACGCGAACAATTTGTTCCATCGTTTTCTACCAACATGTCGTCCCTAACGGGACGCAATCGCAGGCTCGGAATACCCACGCAAACAAAGTCCTGCAAGCAGTTGATAATCCTTCGACAAAACCATGACTTCCCATCTCGTGCGTAACATGAGATAGATAATTAGGATTTGTAAGAAAATAACTTGTAATGATCAATGAGATGCATTATACTAGGACATTTGTCATGGAGATTGGAATTATATAATCTCAGTTACAATATAACAACTTATTTTTTTGGAAAAGACAGATGACAACAGAATTAGTTAAAAATATTGATTGGATTGGTCATGTTGATTGGAGTGTTCGGGATTTCCACAGTTTTGATACATTTCGCGGCGCCACTTACAATTCGTATTTAATTCGCGATACAAAAACAGCGGTGATTGATGCGGTAAAAGGATTGTACGCGCAACATCTGCTTCAACATATTGCGGAAAAAACAGAACCGGCGAAGGTTGATTATGTTGTCTGTAATCATGCGGAGCCGGATCATGCCGGAGGTTTGGCGACTCTCATGGCAAATCTGCCCAATGCCGTGTTGCTCTGTAACGCGAAATGTCGTGAATCATTGGCGGCTTATTTTGATATTGGTAACTGGAAAATTCAGGTTGTCTCGCCCGAAGACAAAATATCGCTCGGCAACCGAACATTGAACTTTGTCAACACGCCAATGGTTCATTGGCCCGAATCCATGTTCACTTACATTCCAGAAGAGCAATTGCTTTTTTCGATGGACGCTTTCGGTCAACATCTGGCAACTTCAGAACGGTTTGACGATCAATATAATCTTGAAACGATTTTAACGGAGGCGAAAAGTTATTACGCTAATATTATTACACCGTACAGCAAACAGGTTTTGCGAACGCTTGAAGTTGCTGCCAAGATACCGATCAAAATGATTGCTCCGTCGCACGGTTTAATCTGGCGAACCAATGTGTCAAAAATTGTCGAAGCCTATCAAAATTGGGCTGGCGGAAACTATGCTCCGAAAGTGTTGATTCTTTTCGATTCAATGTGGGATAGCACAACGCAAATGGCAGAGGCGATTCTTGACGGAGCGGCGCAGGAATCGGACAAAGTTGATGTTCAACTGTTGCACGTCCGGCGAACAACATTAACCCGAATTGCAACGGAAATGCTTGACGCTGCTGCTGTTGCTCTTGGCAGCGCAACGCTCAATTTACAAATCATGCCGCAAATGGCTTCGGTCATAACATATTTGCGCGGTTTGAAATTTACGAGCAAATCTGCGATTGCTTTTGGTTCTTACGGTTGGGCACATGCCGGTTCGGATCAACTTGACCGTTGGATTGAAGAAACCGGCTGGACGCGATTAACCAAACCAATTGACGCCAAATTCCGTCCGACACCGGAAATCCTTGAACATTGCCGTAACGCCGGACAACTTCTTGCCAAAGCCGCTCTGGATGTGGGAAATTAGAAAATAAACGTTATAATATTTATAATAATTGTGTTAGTGTTGTATCGGGTATTTTCCAAGTAAACTATTTTCCGGATTGCTTGCGCAAGCAGTATAGTATTAGGGCAACAAAGGTGGGCAACCGTTCGCTGAACGGTTGCGTCGGCGTACTCGCCGACTGTGAACCGGACTAATGACGGTAAACTGTATTGCTTTCCGTTTTGGAATCAATGCCAAGTCAACCGGCGCAACCGCCCAGCGGGCGGATTGCCCACCTGATGATTGCTCACCTGTATGATTGCCTACTTTTTTATAACAGATGATCAGAATATTTATTTTTTCGTTGGCATGAAAATTGCTTCACAAAGGACACTTTGGACGAAAACAGACCATTATTTTCGTTGCAAATGTTAAACCGTACTAAAACATTTTTCAGAAAAACCAACTTCAAACAGAATTTGCTCCATGCCTCCGAAACTTAACCAACCGGAAATTACCGATGCGGAAATTGCAAAACTAAAAGAATCGGCAATCTTCGCCGAGAAAGGCAAAACACATTTTACCGCGCGATTTCTTGTTGTCGGCGGACTGATGACGCCGGACAAACTTCGTGCCGCAGCGACAATCGCAAAACGTTACGGTAACGGAACTGTTCATCTGACAACACGGCAAGGCTTTGAAATTCCGCATATTCCTTATGAAAAATTGCCGTTGATGCGAAAAGCCCTTGAAAAGTTGCCGATAGAACCAGCCCGAAGCGGAAAATGTGTTCGTTCTATTGTTGCCTGTCCGGGAACTTACTGTAAGTTTGGCGGAATTGATACGCAAGGATTGGCAAACGATATTTTCAAAAAATTCGGAAAACGTAAAAATTTACCGCATAAATTCAAAATTGCTGTTGGCGGTTGCCGACATTGTTGCGCAAAGCCGCAGGAAAATGATCTTGGTGTAATGGGAGCCGGTAAAGGTTTTGCCGTTTTTGTCGGCGGAATGGCGGGAAAAACACCGCGATGGGGTGACCGTTTGCCGTTTATTTTGCAAAGTAAAACCGAACTCCTTGCGTTGATTAAAGTTATCATTGATTGGTATGCGGTGCATGGTCTTGATAAAGAGCGTTTCGGAGCAACAATTGAACGAATCGGACTATCAAATATGCTGGATGATATTGGACAAACGCCGTGATATTTCACGGAACTGTCAAATATAACGGGAACAGTGGAGTTGCTTATTTTTTTATTTTATCAA
>JAISBG010000379.1 GCA_031266315.1 Planctomycetaceae bacterium
AAGAATAGAAAAATACGTTTTTTCGTTTTTCAAAATATATGGAGATATCTTTTTCTAAATCAATATTTGCACTAAATAATATTTCGAGTGAGATAAATATAAATGGCGATAATACAGCAAATAAAATTGGCAATAATAGCATAAATATTAACAAAAATATCCATAAAAATTTTTTAAAAGAAATTCGTTTCATAACAAAACTATAAACAATCAATACCGTTAAAATCGAAATCTTAACGGTTAAGTGTGAATTTTTTGTTTGCAGACAATTTTTAATACATAATTCTATCTTGTTTTTTATTCCAGATATTGAAGAGGTCGGCGCATGGTTTTTGATCAATAATTTCGGGTTGGAGCAGTGGGCTGTTGGCGGTTCCTTCCATGAGTTGGTAGATATACTCGTCATCGAACCCTCCAACGGTGGAATCGTGTCGGTCAGCACCGAAATAGAGTTTTTTGATTCCCGCCCAATGAATTGCCGCTAAACACATGGGACACGGTTCGCAAGTGCTGTAAATTTCACAGTCGGAAATATTGAAACGTCCAAGTATTGCTGTTGCCTTGCGGATGGCGACAATTTCGGCGTGAGCGGTTGGGTCGTTTGTGCCAAGCACTTCGTTGTGAGCAACCGCAATCACTTCACCGTTCTGGACAATCACCGCTCCAAAGGGACCTCCGAAATTCTTTTCCATTCCCTCTTGAGCGGCATCGTATGCCAATTGCATATATTTATTCATTGACTATAATTTTAACCGGTTTGTTGATTATAATGAAACAATTAAAAATTAAAAAATTCCGGCGTTTGCGCCGTAACTGCCAAACATTTAACAGCGGTACAATGATACCGTAACATCTCTTGACTTTCAATACGTTCACAAAAATTATTCGACTCACTCCGTCAGGGCGCGGCGCGGTGGCGTCAATACTGTTATACGGTTCCGATGCACTGGATATATTGCAACGTCATTGGACAGGGCAGGAATTGCGTGTTGCCGATCAACCGTTGTTCGGACGTTTTCGGTTGGAAACAATCGGACAAAACGAAGCAATTGTTGTTCATATTTCAAGCCGGAACGAAATCGAAATTCATTCGCACGGCGGTGAAATGGTCGTTTCGGCAATAGAATCAACACTAATTCAGGATGGAGCCTGCTCTGTTTCGTGGCAGGAATTTTTTTGCCCCGACAAAACACAACGCGAACTCGCTCTCCGGCTTCTTCCGTTTGCTCCAACCGAACATATCGCACAAATTCTTCTTGATCAGTACAACGGTGCTTTAGATCGGGAATGTACGGAAATTGAAAAACTCGAAAACGAAACGGTAAAACGGCAACGATTTGACCGGTTGAAAGAAAACGCTAACGTTGGCAAACATCTTGTCTATCCGTTTCGTGTGGTACTTGCCGGAGCGAGCAATGCGGGAAAAAGCAGTCTGTTTAATGCGATTCTTGGTTTTCAGCGGAGTATTGTAAACGTTATTGCCGGAACGACGCGAGATGTTGTTTCTTACCAAACGGCGTTGGAGGGTTTTCCTGTTACGTTTTATGACACGGCGGGATTTCGGGAAACGCAGCACGAATTGGAACAGCAAGGAATTGAACGTTCACGGCAATCAATCGCCAATGCCGATCTGCTTGTTTGGGTCATTGATCTGACGGTTCCCGAAAACGAACAACCTGATATTTGTGCAACAAAAAATGTATTACATTGTTTTAACAAAATTGATTTGATAGATACTGCCAATTCGAGTCATTGGGAAAAACAATCCGTTTCGGAAAAAAGAACAATAGTAAGCGCAACAACCGGACAAGGTATTGAAACATTGCTGGAACACATTATTCGCCGTTTAATCCCGAATCCGCCGAAACCACTCGAAGCAGTCCCGCTCCGCTCCACCACCGATTATCCATAATAACGGTTGCTTCATGGTGCAATCATTTTAGGGTGTATTCATTGAACGATCTGATTACAATCCATTCTCAGGGATTGGGCATAAACGAAAAAAAAATTAAAAATTTCTGATTCTACCGGATTCGGTGTCTAAGCATTGAAAAGTTCGTTTTAAACGCGAAACACACGAAAAGAGGTGGGCTATTTATCAAAAAGCCCGCTGGGCGGTTGCGCCGGTTGAGTCTGCATTGATTCCAAAACGGAAGGCAACACCATTTACCGTTGTTAATCTAATTCACTGTCGGCGAGTACGCCGACGCGACCTTTCAGCGAAAGGTCGCCCACCTTATGATTTTACGATTGCTGACTTATGATTGCCGATGAAATATTACCAATTATTTGACTATTCTGGTAGAAAACACCTAATCCGATAGAATCAGAAAAATTCTAAAACAACAAAATTTTCTCAAAAAAGAAAGATTTCTCTTGATTTCCGGTATTATTCCTGATAATATTTAAATCTCATTCAATGGCGATACATATTTTTTGCCGTATTGTTTTGCGGTAAATGTTTCGCGATGATTTGATGAAACCTTGTAAAATAAGGAACTTAACGATGAGAAAC
>JAISBG010000554.1 GCA_031266315.1 Planctomycetaceae bacterium
AACGCTTTTCGGGACGATTCGCATTGGGAAATAATTACAAAAAAACCGGTGATTCCGTCCGAAGAGGAAATAAAACGTAACCCGCGAGCCAGAAGTGCCAAACTTCGCGCGGCGCGGAAACGGTAACACATCGAATTTATACCGTAGCCGGTAAGGCAATAGGCTTCGCCCACGAGTAACCGCTTCACGTTGTTGCGCTACCGTGTTCAGCTTCGCGAATTTTAAAACGGCTTTAGCATAGCAAGGATGCAACGATGTCAAAAACAGAAAAACAAAATTCAGAGATCAGTTCTTTGGAATCCGAATTGAATGGTCTTGTGAATGATTCTTCCGCGTCGGCGGATAAAATGATACGGAAACCCGATCAAAAAACCGAACCGCTCACCGATAATCCCGACGAAGTTTCGGATAACGAAAATATTTTGAAACGGCTATTTTCATTTTTGTCTATTTTTCCGTTTCTTTATCATCAAGCGGTGAAGGGTATTTGTAAAAGCGTCTCTTTTGTTTACACTCAGATTCGAAACGTAACAACATTGTCAACCGCGTTGTGGTTCCGTGTTGCCGCTTTTTTCACAACGAAAACCGTTGTTTCCAGTGATAATGACAACAATAATAGTGATGACGAAAACGGTAAAGTAAAAGAAGAAGAGAAAAAAATTCCGCAAACGGTGAAACCGCAAACAAATCAGTTTGCGGCTAAAACGGTTAAAGTTAATGAAGGTAATAACGTTAATGAAAATATTGAAGATGAAGAGGATATTGGTTTTCGTTGGTTGAATCTTGGTTTCAAAGTTACGGCAACGGCGGTTGTTGTTCTGTTGCTGACCGGAGGATATTTCGGCGTCAAATCGTTTTTGGGAAAACCCAAACCGATTTCTGAGGCAACGGCTCTTGAAAGTGTTGAAGAAAAAGATACAGATACGGAAACTGTTGATGATACAAAAAATACTCAACAGGAATCGCCGGATTTGGCGTTACCTCCGTTGCCTTCACAGGTTTTTGCCGCTAAAAAAACCGTTTCGGAAACGAAACCCGACAAAAAAACGCCGATAGAATTTACTCCGCCGCCTGTTGTAACACTCGCAAAAGAATCGATGGTGAAAAAAACACTTGAAACAACACCTGAAAAACCGAACGAAAAACAAACCGTAAAGCAAACAGATAAACCTGTTGAAAAACCGGAAGTTCCAACCAAACAAGAATCTGCCGTAGCAACATTTAAGGAACAGAAAAAAAGTGTTCCTGAACCGGAAAAAGATGTTACGGTCAAAAATAAAAACATCAAGGATCCGCCGCCTGCATCGGATCCTTGGAGCAGTAATATTTCTTCTTCCACAACAACGGTAGATAATTTTTCCGATCCGATTGTTCCGTCAACTGTTGCTTCGCCGGCTCCGCCCGTAACAACAAATATTGCTGCTCCGCCGGAATTGCCGATTTCGTTGGACGCGCCTACGGCGCAGACGGAAAAACCGGCGGTTGTGCCGAATCCTTTAGCGTTACAAACAACGCCGCCGGAGTTACCGGCAACTTCATTGACAGAGCCGAATCAACCGGCAACATTAAATCTTACACCTCTGGAAATTCCGAATACAGAAATTCCGACTACGGCGGCAACTCCGGTTGCGTCGGTGACGGTTCCGGCTAAAACGGTTACGGATTCAGCCGAAACGGTACAATTAACACCGCTTAAAATGCAGTCTGCTGTAACAGATACAGTTTCTTCCTCTTCTTCTTCAATTCCTCCCATTATTTCCAACACTTCCAACATTTCCGGAGATCAATCCTTGACGATTCCCAAATCCGATGGCGAAATCCAAACCTTACCGCAATTTTCCGCGTTTTCCGAACCTACTTCGGAGCAAAGTCTTCATATTCCCGAACAATCGAAAACTGATACGATTTCCAGCGGATTTAGTAAAGCTCCAACTCCGCCGGAAATGAGTACGCCGATAACTTCTCCGGCGATGGAACCGTTCATTCCTGTTGTTGCAACGAAAAAAGAAGAAACGATTCCGGCAATTCCCAACTCGGGAATTGTTCAACCGATTGCGGATTTTTCGGCTTCCGATTTATCGTCTTCAACACCGGAACCGCCAATGTCAAAACAGTCAATATCGGAACCGCCGCTTGCAATTCCGACTGATTCAGTAACATTTTCACAACCAGCCACGCAAACGGTATCATCGCCAACACCTGTAACACCAACTCCTTACGCACCGCCGACATTTGCTCCGCCAACAACATCCGCTCCGTTCATTTCCAATACTCCCAATACTCAAAATAGTGCAACAAATACAACGGTTCCGAATACCAAAACAGTTATGAACACCGAAACGGTTGCAAAAAATACGGAACCGATGTTAGAAATTCCCAAAGATTCACAACATTCGGACACGGCGGTTTCGACAACGGTTTCAACAGTAACAATATTGCCGCAACACAGGGAATTAGCAAAAGTGGAACCGCCGCTTGGCAGTCAGTTACAAAATCAGGTTCGTGAAATTCGGAATCAGGAATCTTCGGAACCGAAACTTCGTTTTGGTTCGGACGCTCACGCTCCAACCGGAGCCGTCCGGTATCATCCGAAATCAACTGTACAGAATATTGCTGATTTGGTTCCTTCACAACCGATGCCTATTGATACGGCGGATCCTAATTCCAATCCGTTAATTGCTTTACTGCCGACCGGCAATTCCCAGCTCGGAGCAACAGATTCACTTCCGCCGCTTGAAACGGCTCCGCAACCTGTAACAGCAACACCGAATCCGGGTTATCGCCGTTTATCGAATCAAGAAGAAACTCCGGTTTCAGTACAACCGGAAACGTTGCCTGTAACAGCAAACGCGGCAAACAATACGACGGCGATGAATAATGTGGCGAATAATAGTGACAGACAGGCAAAATTGTTTCGACGGATTGACGAGGCAATCAAACGTTCACCGACAACGACGGAACAATATACTGTACAAAAAAATGATACCTACATGACGATTAGTGACCAATTTTTCGGAACAAGCCGTCTTTTCAGGGCGTTGGCGGAATACAACCGGCAAAAATTCGGAACGGATTACAAATTGCCGGAAGGAACGGTGATTGAAATTCCGCCGATTGATTATTTAAAAAACAATTATGCCGAAGTCTTGTCAAGAAGCGGGCAACGACCTGAAAAGAGCGCAACGACAACTGTTTCTGTACAGGGAGTGCGGTATGTTGTTCAGGACGAAGATACCGTTTTCCGTATTGCGACAAATCAGTTGCGTGATAGTTCGCGTTGGCAGGAAATTATTGACATGAATCTGGACAAACTCCGCAGCCCTCGTGATTTGCAACCCGGAATGGAAATTATCCTCCCCGCCGCCACCGCAACACAAACCAGTTACGGAAGACGTTAAATAATTCGTGTAGAATTTTCATTTAAAGTAGGCAATCATAAGGTGGGTGAAACATAAGGTAGGCAAACCTTTCGCTGAAGGGCTTTCACCCACGACTTGCCCCTGTTGATGGCTGGCAATTTGATTCCAAAACGGAAGGTAACACAGTTTGCCGTCGTGAATCTAATTCATAGTCGGCTAACGCCGACACGACCTTTTAGCAAAAGGTCGCCCACCTACAAAAGGTTGTCCACCTTATGATTGCCTACCTTTGACGAAAATTCTGCTGAAAGAAATTATGGTTTGCGATTATTATTGTTATGTTCTATTGTTATGTTTTTTTTCGGATCAATAAACAATACGGTTGGAGAAGTTGAAACCGAGTCGGCAACTGTTGGTTTGATTTCCGCCTGAACCGGAACCGGTTCGTTACGAGTAAACGGTTTGATCTGCCGGTTGGTGTTCACGGAATGGTTGTCCATTTTTGAAGAATCATAAATAGGAAGTACGAAAAACAAATTTTTCAAACCCGACGTCAACGGAACCACCGGTGCTGTGTCCGGCGCGAAAATCGAAAAAAGATCATGGAACGAAACCAACCGCCGGTTTTCATCAGGAAAATAAACCGTCATTTTACCAAGCCCCGAAGCATCCGGAACCTGATGCATCAAAGCATTATGCCATAATTCGTCAGGACGGAAAATAACTCCGTCAGGTTGTAACCGAAAATGAACCGCACACGCCGTGAACGGAATCATACTACGCGGTGAATCAAGAATATCGGACGGTTGGACAATCAGATTAAAACGTTCAATAAATCGTTGGAATAATGTCTTTTCAATAGAACCGTCAACAATCTGAAAACATCCTTCCGCCGTAAAAATATTTGTACCGAATGACGCTTGATTTATTTGTAAATCCCGTATCGTTCCCGAAACGGAAAATGGCGTGTATTCTTTGGCAAACGGAGCCATGTTCATATCTTTCAAAGAAACATTTTTCAATCGGAGTGTCGGTGGAATTTCCGGGTTGCCGTTTTTTTCGACGGAAAATTCACCGCTAAACCGGCTTCCGTTACCGAAATGCCGGAACGCCGAACAGAATACCGCCGCCAGTTCACACGGAATCGGAATCTTACCAGTCCGTAACGATATTTCAATACCGTTTGCCTGTCGCGGTTGAATTACGGAAAACCGTTGCGTTTCCAATTCGGAAAATTCAGGAACCTGAAACTCCCAATCGGATCGGATTTCATTTTTCGTCCGATAAAGATTGCCGCGAACAAACCGAAACCTGTCCGGTTTTTCATCAGGTCGTTTCTTGCTGTAAGTGCTGAAAACTCCGACATTTTCAAAAACAAACTGAACCGGTGTTTCCGACAACATCCGAAACCTCGCCAGAATTTTTTCAAGCGTATCACGAACAGCAACCGCCGATGCGGAATTATGGTCAAACGTCAAAACAGAATCCGGTACAATAATTTGCCGGAATCCATTCGGTCGAACTGGAATTATCGTTGCGGTAAACGGAAATGTCCGATTGTCCGAATGAGCAGCAAAGTTTGTTTCAATACCGGGAAAAAACTTGTCAAAATTTTCCGATACAATATATTGACAATCAATTTCCGGCGCGAAAAAAATTGTTTCGGAAGAAAATGAATCAAGAAGCCGGACATTTTTTAACCGTGTACAATATAATGAACGATATTCAACGGCGTCAACTTTCCAAGTTAAACCGGTTTGAACAGCGGCGTTGTATTCCAATTTCCGTGCGTTTGCCGGAATTTTTCGCAACACAATTCCCGCAAGAATCCCAAGCGTGAGCAAAGGACCCAGAATAAAAAAAAGCAAAAGCGAAATTATTCGCCGTGTCTGATCATGTAAAGTCACGTTATTGTTCTATACTGTGTGAGTCATAAAATTGGTATTTTTTTAAGGATTCACCGGATTGTTCCTGTTACGTAAAATCAGTCTGACGGTAACCTCATTTTCAACCTAATTTTTCTGACGAAACAACCTCAGTAGCAAAATGGATTTTCCAAAACCAACCTCATTACCTCATTGTTAGTTTTTTTGAATTGTTTGTTGGTAATATTTGATTAATTTATCGTATTCTTCTGCAAAGCTATGTTTTTTGTGATGTTCTTTTTTGATTTTCAATATAAGTACACAAATCGTGTATATTACGTTTCGATACGGAAAATGCCGAGCGTAACTGTCTATGTAGTTTATGGATCGATAGACAGTTACTTAAAATACTTTAAAAAGTATTTCGTCCTGAAAGGACATCGCATAACAACCCGCCGCAACGCGGTGGGTAACAGTCCCTCTCGAACAATCGCCCTGAAAGGAAGGAAGTCACCCGCAGAATAACAATAAGCCTAAAATTACGCAAGAGCAATTGGAGAAAAAAATGAAAATAAGATTAGAGAAAAGGTCTAATATTCTTTATTCTTTACAAAACGAAATTTTGCGGTACAATGCGCCTTTTCCCAAATTTCCAACCAAAAGGAGAAAACTATGCGTTCTGATACCGTTAAGAAAGGCGATGCGCGTGCGCCGCATCGAAGTTTGTTGCGAGCCTGCGGGATCGACGAAAAAGATTTCAGCAAACCGTTTATCGCATTTGTCAGTTCACACGTTGATATTATACCGGGGCATGTTCACCTGAACGAAGTTGCTCAATATGTTAAGAGATGTGTTACCGAAGCGGGCGGTGTTCCGTTTATTTTCAACACGATTGGCGTTTGTGATGGAATTGCGATGGGGCATGACGGTATGAAATACTCGTTGGCATCGCGGGAAATTATCGCTGATTCTGTTGAGACCATGCTTCAGGCTCATCAGTTGGACGGAATGATTTGTATTCCGAACTGCGACAAAATAACACCGGGAATGTTAATGGCGGCTGTTCGATGTAACATTCCAACGATTTTTGCCAGCGGCGGTCCGATGGAAGCCGGTCGAACTGAAAACGGTAAACCGTTGGATTTGATTTCTGTTTTTTCCAAAGCCGCCGCAAAAATTAACGGTAAACTTTCAGAAACAGAACTTATCGATACAGAACGTCGGGGGTGTCCGACTTGCGGTTCTTGCAGTGGAATGTTTACCGCGAACAGTATGAATTGCCTTTGCGAAGCCATCGGAATTGCTCTGCCCGGCAACGGAACGATTCTCGCAACAAGTCAAAATCGGAAAATTATGTACAAAAAAGCCGCTAAATTAATTGTTGCCGCTTGCCGGTCGTCGGTTGACAATGAAAATGACCGTACAAAAAAGCCGTTGCTTCCGCGTGATATTATCACTCGGCAATCTGTTGACAATGCGATGATTCTTGATTTGGCGATGGGCGGAAGTACGAATACGGTGTTACATCTTTTGGCGGTTGCGAATGAAGCGGGGCTTGACTATTCGATGAAACGGTTCAACGAATTGAGCGAAAAAACACCGAACATCTGTAAAGTGTCGCCGAGTTGCGATTATCACATCGAAGATGTACACAATTCCGGCGGAATTTACACGATTCTTGGTGAAATCCGTCGCGGTTGCCCTGATTTATTGAACGAAAAAGTTCCAACTGTTTCCGGTAAAAAATTTGGTAAGGTCATTGACGAATACGATCTTCGTTCGCCGAAAGTGTTGGGCGAAGCGCAAAAAATGTACGCCGTAACACCGGGCGGCAACCGAACCAATAAGGGAATGAGTGTTAAACAAACGGTACAAAAAGTGTCTGATTTGAAATTATCGTTTGATCCTTACGATTGTATCCGACCATGCGGCAAGGCGTATTCTCAAACCGGCGGTCTGGCGATTTTGTACGGAAATTTGGCTCCGAACGGTTCGGTGGTCAAAACGGCGGGGGTGTTGCCGAATATGCTGAAACATACGGGACCGGCGGTGATTTTCGATTCGGAGCCGGAGGCTTACGAAGGAATTACGTCCGGCAAAGTAAAATCCGGCGATGTGGTGATTGTCCGGTTTGAAGGTCCCAAAGGCGGTCCCGGAATGCAGGAAATGCTTGGTCCGACGACAGCAATTAAAGGTGTGAAACTTGATGATTCTGTTGCGTTGATTACCGACGGACGTTTTAGCGGTGGAACTGCCGGAGCGTGTATCGGACACGTTAGTCCTGAAGCGGCGGCAGGCGGTCCTATTGGACTTCTGCGGGACGGCGATATTATTGAAATTGATATTCCGGCTCGAACATTGAACGTCAAACTCTCTGACGAAGAATTAAACTCAAGATCAATTCCGTTGCACGAATCAACCATCAAAACCGGTTATCTGGCAAAATACAAAACGCTCGCAACCAGTGCAGATACCGGCGGCGTACTGAAATGGTAACAGATCGTTACCAATTGTGTTGCGGTAATACTATTTGCGCAAGCAATATTGAGGCAAAAAGAGTAAGCAAACAAAAGGTGGGCAACCCTTCGCTGAAGGGTCGCGTCGGCATACTCGCCGACAATGAATCAGATTAACGATAGTAACTTCCGTTTTGGAGTCAATCAACAACTCAACCGGCGCGACCTTTCAGCGAAAGGATCGCCTACCTAATGATTGCCTGCCTTTGGCATTGTGCGCTTATAAATTTTCTTTAGCTTGTTCAAATTTAACTTAAAATTCCAATTCAAAAAGAAATATTTAGAAAACTTATTTGCGCATAGTACCTTAACGAAAATTACAATTTCGGTGAGAGATACCTAATGCGGTAGAATCAGAAAAAAAACGGGAACGTGATTACGTTCCCGCGAGTATGAGTTTTAACTCAACGAAATTTTATTCGTTTTTCGTTTCATCGTCAGTTGGTTTTGTTTCTTCGGCTTTCTTTTTTGCTTCTTCGTCTTGTTTGGCTTGCAATGCTTTAACTTGTTCTACGGTTCGTTTTTCCTGTTCTTCTTGTTCTTTCTTTGCTTTTTCGGCTTCGGCTTTTGCCTTTTCGGCATTACCTTTAGCTTTATCGGCTTCGATTTTTGCTTTTTCGGCATCACCTTTGGCTTTGTCCGCAGCGGCTTTCATATCTTTAGCCGCTTGAATTTGTTTTGCGGCTTCGGCTTGAGAATTCTGGGCATCTTGCTTGGCTTTTTCGGCATCGGCTTTGGCTTTTGCCAATTCATTTTTCTGAGTTTCAAGTTCTTTTTTTGCCTTCTCGACAGCCGCCAGATTGGCTTGTATTTCCGCCAATTGAGTTTTTACTTCGGCGTCTTTTTGTGTAACGGCAACGAATTGGGCTTCCGCTTCACTTTTTTGATCTGCCGCTTCCTTCTTTGCTTGAACAGCAAGATACATCTGATACCGTGCCGATTTCATTGCTTTTGTCTCAATACCGAGCAACCCGAGCAAACCACGTTGTTTAATGTATTGAGCCTTCGCTGTATCGACAGCGGAAAACGAAATTGCAATCGCCACAAACAAAACAATCAATTTTTGCATAACCAGTCTCCAAAATTTTGTTGAAATCAATTAAAAACGATTTCGAAAGAAATCAAACTTTTTTTTAATATACCCTGTTTTGTCAATATTCCGTTAAAATCGGAAACTTCATTTTTGACGTTACAAAGTATATTTTCATTTGAAACAGGTCAAAAAACCTATTTTATTATCGACAATATAGCAAAAATATGCAACAAAGACAAGAAAACAAGCATAAAAAAAACAAATAAAATAAATAATATAAATCGAATTTATCGATTGTCCAAAATTTGATGTTGCAATGATTCGCGCAAAATCTGCTGATTGTGTTGCCGATGTTTCGAAAACTTTCAATTTTATACTTTAATTTCATGGGGCAACCTTTAATAATTCATTTTTTACCACAGAGGACACAGAGAGCGCAGAGAAAAGATTCTTTTTTGACAAGATATACATGACTTACTGGATTTTATTTGATTTTATCTTGTAAATTATGTAAATCCTGTCAAAAAATAGGTTTTTAGAAGTTACTTAAACTTTAATACCTATTGTTTCTTTACTTATATGTATTTTTAGAAATGCTTATGGATTATCTTTTTCCCAAAAAATGGAAAACAATCAGAAAAATTGCACTGGAATTGTTTTCAGAAAATTGTCATAATCCCGTTCGTTTTCTAAATAGGGAATTCCGGCACGCAGCCGTTAACGCGATTGGCGAAAATGTTAAAAACAGACCGAATACGTTATTGGTTTGGCGTATTTGTTTTGATTGCGGTTCACTTTGCATTAACAGCACCAAATCTTGTTTGGTATGCTGCCGCTCAGGATGTTGACCTCCGGCAAGTAGCAATTGATGTCCGTTTTCGCAATGGTCATGAAATTTTTTCGCCCCAAACTCCTATTATTTTAGATGTTTTGCCTAAATTTTCGTCTATTCCTGAAAATTTGCAAAACGAAAAGGGATTGGGGTTAAATATTGTCGTTACTAAAAGGAGTCAACCCGATGAAGCACCGAAATTCCCTGTTACCGAACTGGAAATTCAAATTCCCATTCTTGCCAATAGTCCTTGGTTTCCTGTTTCATTTCTCAGTCCGTCTGAAGAAGGGATTTACGAAATCACCGTTTCTCTGCAACGTAAAAATGAACGTTCCGCGAATCAATTAGGTCATTCAATTCTGAACTTTCCCGCCAATCCGTTGCAACGGCGTTCACCGAAAATTATTGCCGGAACCGTCGTTCAATGTGTTGTTCTTCAAGAAACTCCGGTTCCGCGATTGATTGGTCGTTTGGATTCCTTGAAAAAAGAACTCCTCGAAACAGTCGATACGACCAATCCCGCATGGTGGAAAAAACATCTTCATATTCCAAGTTTTCCTAAAATCTCCAATTTACCAATCGCTAATTTGCCAACTCCTAAAATTCCTGAATTTCCCAAATTAACCGGTTTTCGTGAACGTTCTAAAACAACAATGGCACCGGAGCAAGCAAATACGGCAACAGAAAAAACGGAAAAAAAATCAATCAATTCCACAGAAAAATTACTAGACGAATTGTACCGCCAATGGAAAACCGGAATTTCGGGACGGTTGGGAAGCGGACATCTTCAGGAAAACCCGTCAAATTTTAACCAGTCATCGCAAACTCCGCATTTTTCCGTATTAACGACTGTTTCCGTGCCGAATACCGCTGAATCGGTTAATGAATCGTGGGAAGCCTTGCCGTTACCGATACAGGAAATCGGCAAACCGCATCTTGTGGAATTGGATTATCCGTCGGAAATTCCGCAAACACTCGGTATTGGCGTTGTTGAACTGTTGAATGACGGCGATAAAGTCGTTCCTGTTCTGGCAACAGATTCAGGGATTTGTGTTACAGAAGAAGTTGTTTCCGATCAGGTTCCGGGTCGGGTTGCGACTCATCGGATTCTCTTTTGGCCCAAAACAAAACAACCGATGTTGCTTTTGGTGAATCGGGATCATCAACGCGAAGCACAGTTTGGCGATGTTCGGCTTTATCAGATTGATTCTGACCCGATTGATAAAACCAACTCCCATTCGGCATCGTTACAAGAAGAAACTTCAACACTGATTCCCAAACCGTTTGACGGATTACCGCAACGGTTTGTTATGGGTTATCTTCACCGAGCCGATTTTCTGAACGAATTGAGTTCTTCCGCAGAATTTCAACCCGATGAAATTCCTATAACAAATTGGCAAATTTTGTACGATAGCTCCGTCCGAATGATTGACTCGCTCCGTCGATGCGGTTACGACGGCGCAATGATCAACGCCGTTTCAAACGAATCCATGCTTTATCCGTCTGAAAAACACGGAGCAATCACTGTTAAAGATTCTCTTGAACTTTTGTTTCGGCTTTTTGATCGGGAACAGTTGACATTGATTCCAACTCTGGATTTTAATTTCCTGATTCCTGAACTTGAAATAATGTTACGGTCGAATCCTTCTCTGGCAAACGAACTGCTTTGGTCGGAGCCGAACAGCGCACCGCGATATAATTTGTTACATCCGCTTGTCCGAAAAGCGATGCTGAATATTATTCGGGAATTAGTCGAACGATATTCCGCCCATCCGTCATTCGGCGGTATTGCTGTTCTCTTAACACCGGAAGGTTCCGCCCGATTGCCCTTAATTCATCGGGAATTGGATGATCGGACGTTTCTGCAATTTTTGCAAGAAACACAACACAATATGCCTGCCGGATTAAGTGTTCCGCCGGAATTGACCGCAACCGTTTTGAACCAGCAACAAATGTTACAACGTAACACTGCAAGAGCACAATTTGTCCAGAATGACCCGAAAGCATGGGATATTTGGATACGTTGGCGAACACGAATGATTCAGGATTTTTACGGAGAAGCCGCGAAAATCGTTACAGAAAAAAAGTCTGATGCCAAACTCTGTCTTGCAGCCGGAACATTGTTGGATCACCCGGAGATTCGGTCGTATTGTTTACCCAATTTATCCCGATGGTCTTCTCCGGTTTACATTTTGCGAATACTCGGTTTCGACCCGACCTTATTATCGAAAATTCCTTCGCTTGTATTTCTTCGTCCTAGCCGGATTTCAAGTACGCCGGATTCCATTGATTCGGCAAGTTATTGTGAATTTGATTCCGTTGAAACCGCGATTCCGTTTCTAAAAGACGGTTTTCTGCCCGGAACTTTGTTTTATCACGATTCGCGGGAAGTTCCTGCCGGATTTCGGAATCGTCGGCGTTTCGTCAAACAATTGGCACAATCGGATATTGAAATGTTTATTGACGGCGGGCAAATGCTGCCGAACGGAGAGGAAGAAATGTTGTACGAATTTCTAGCGGTTTTTCGTCAACTTCCGGCGGTTCCGTTTCAAACTTTTTTCTCAAAAGATGCAGCTGGAGAAAAAACACTCCAACCGATTACTGTACGTTCTATAAACACGGCGCAGGGATTGGTTGTGTACCTTGTCAACGATGCGCCGTTTAGTGTTACGGCGGAAACGATGATTTCCGCTGCGCCGGAAACTTCTTTGCGGGAACTGAGCGGACACCGTGTCATGGAAGCAATTACTGTTCGCAATAATCATCTGGTTTGGCGGATTGTTCTTCAGCCGTTTGATTTTGTTGCGGTTATTTTCAACGACCCGAAAGCCGTTATCAGCGAAGTCAATGTCCTTCGTCCTCCGTCCATTTGCGGACAGAACGGATTACTCAAACGAAAAGTGGAACAACTCAGTCAACAAATTCACACGGCTCATAGCGGAGTTCTCTGGGAAAAACTGGGCAATCCGAATTTTGAAACAATAAGCAGTGAATCGGGTGAAATTACCGGTTGGAAACATTTGGGTTCGCCGTTGCTGACTGCACAACTTGATTCCGAAAAGAAAAATTCCGGTCAATACAGTTTAAAACTGACAGGAATTTCAGGTATTGAAAATGAAACGGGCATGATTCTTAGCGAACCGTTCGAGGCTCCGGCGACGGGACAACTGTTTATTTCCATGTATGCCGGAATCAATGAAAATGTTACGGAAAAACAGGGTTCACTTCCGTTGGACGTGATTCTTTCCGCACAAATACAAAATGAGCGTGAACCGTTATTCCTTTCATATCGGGTGGAGCCGGTTTTTCTGCCGCTTCTGGTAAAATCGCCGCCGCAACATGGGATGCGTTGGTATCGGGTTATTGTTCCGTTTACTCAACTTCCGGCGGCAGGACTTAATGATTTTCGCATCGGATTTCGGTTGTTTGGAACCGGAACCGTCTGGATTGACGACGTAACACTTTACCGCATGACGTTTACTTCAAACGAAATCAAAGCGTTACAACAAATTGCACTTGTTGCCAACAGCCGTTGTTCCACTGACCGGATTTCTGATCTTCTTACTATTCTCGAAGGATATTGGGTACAATATCTTTTCCGCCACGTTCCGGTTCCGGCAACACCGTTGTCGACAACACCAGTTCCTGCAACACAAAATCCCGCGATACAAAATTCGCTGAAACCTTCCGTTGTAACCGCCAAAGAAAACACTCCCTACTCCTCTCAAATTTCCGTAACACCTCCCGATTCAACTCCGCCCAAAAAAGAAGAACAACAAAGTATCTTCAACCGTGTCAAAAGTTGGTTTTCGAAATAGTAACTCATGTTACGCACGGTAGGCGAAAAGTCGGTCAACCATACATTATGCTAAAGCCGTTTTAAAATTCGCGAAGCTGAACATGGTAGCGCAACAACGTGAAGCGGTTACTCGTGGGCGAAGCCTATTGCCTTACCGGCTACGGTATAACATCAGAATTTTGATGTCTGGTAGGATAGCAAGTTTTTCCTCCGCCCCTTTAGGGGCAACACAAGCCAGCCCGCCGCAACGCGGCGGGTGAGATTCAATAACACGCCGCCCTGAAAGGGCAGC
>JAISBG010000569.1 GCA_031266315.1 Planctomycetaceae bacterium
TTGAGAACACTTCGACAAAACCATGACCATTACTAAAACTCTCCATCTCGTGCGTAACATGAGTTAATGAATTGGAGAATAAAAATGGTATTATTTCAGTTTATTGATGTTGGTGGATATAATATAAATAGACAGTTACACAAGATGTTGGTAGGAAATGCTCAAAGCAAACGGAAATAATGACCCAAAATACCCAAATTAAGCCACGCTTTCCTAGCCCAAAATTTTTCTCAATAAGTGTTTCATTCGAGCAATTAGTCTCTGTTTTTCACAGAATAAATGTTAAATAATTCCGATAATTCCGACTATTTTACTTTATTGTTTTTTCGCATTTAAGAAAAATATCATCTAACTAAGTTCCGCAGATAGAGAAAAAACTGAAAAACTTGAAAAAAAATTAATTAAATCTGAACTAAATTTGAACCCAATTTGAATCAAAAAGGCATAAAATTAATTCACTATTTGTTATATCTTGTACAAATTATCATAAGTTTTACTGAATTAACCTGAAAAATTTGTTTTATCTGTTTTTATTTCGCAAAACTTCATTATAATAAAGAAGACTTTTTTTGACATACAAAAAAATTCCTATAAAATTCCAATGTGTTCATTTGGTCATGCTACAAAAAGCCGAACAGAAAAAATCGTTTGGTAGGCAATTATCGAATATTACCAAACTCCGCTCTGTTCCCAACAACAGAATATCAACAAATTTTATTCCAATTTCTGAAAGAAACCTGCCGCTTAAAACATTTTATACCGTAACGGTAGGCTTCGCCCTTGAGTAACCGCTTCACGTTGTTGCGCTTCCGTAATCAGTCGTGAATTTTAAAACGGCTTGAATATACGTATTTCGGTTAAGGAACGGCGGAACTTGGATTAACGTACACAAATGGTTACTGAATAGAAATCGTTCAGTGGACAATTTCTCTTGAACTGCGATGCCGGAGAGTTTTATCTCTTTGGCTCGTTTTGAATTTTTTGAAGTATTCAAATGACTTTAACTACCGATTTTGAAATCACTGTTGTCGATTATCCGGCAAAACGTCTTGCGGGATTCCGTACACAGACAACAATTCCGGCGGCATCTTACGATTGCTCACCGCTTTGGCAAAGATTTTATTCCGAAACGAAAAAATTATCGAGTTGGAAACGGAAAAAATCATACGGTCTCTTTATCAAAACCAATCAATATGTTTCGCTTGATTTTTGGACGGCTTCGGAAATTGCTTCGGATGTTCCTATTCCCGAAGGGATGGAAGTATTCAACTTGCCTTCCGGTAAATTTGTACGTTGCCTAATTCCTATGGCATCGGATATTTTAATGGCATACCATACTGTTTACAGTACCTGGATTCAGGCTCAGAACGAGTACGATATTGATATGGAAGCCGCCTGTTTTGAACTTTACCCGCCGAAATGGACGCCGAACGACGCATTTGACCTTTACGTTCCGTTGAAAAAGAAAGAACCGGTTACAATAACGAATACCGGTTACTAAAATTTATCCCGTCTGCTAAGATTTTGTACGGTTAATACGCCGCCGATCGACTTCTTTCAAGATAATCTTGCGCATTCGGATAATAGACGGTGTAACTTCAACAAGTTCATCGGCTTCAATAAATTCCAGTGCTTCTTCCAGTGTGAAACGCCGCGCCGGTTTCAGAATAATGTTACGGTCACTGCCGGAAGCACGCATATTGGTCAATTTTTTTTCCTTTGTCGGATTCACATCCATATCCTCATTGCGCGAATTTTCGCCAACGATCATTCCTTCGTACACCACATCGCCCGGAGTAACATGCGGTTCGGAACGCGCCTGAAGCGAATCAAGCGCAAACGCATTCGCTTTACCGGACACCATCGAAATTAAAACTCCGGTCGGACGACCGGGAATAGAATCTTCACGCGGTTTGTACCCTTCAAAACGGTGATTGATAACAGCGTTGCCTTGTGTTGCCATGAGCATTCGTGTACGCAAACCAATCAGACCACGCGCCGGAATTGAAAATTTCAATATTGCAATCTCGTTACGGCTATTCATCTCAAGAAGAATACCGCGTCTTGCTCCGACCATTTCCATGACAGAACCGGTCTGAGGTTCGGGAACTTCGATAACCAAAGTCTCAAACGGCTCTTCCGTAACACCA
Organism: Planctomycetaceae bacterium; assembly: GCA_031266315.1. GTDB lineage: Bacteria > Planctomycetota > Planctomycetia > Pirellulales > Thermoguttaceae > WRKP01. The sequence goes on from JAISBG010000569.1 coordinate 2,151, forward strand.
TTGTTGTTACGGAAAATCACTTCCGGTTTGCCAATGGATAATTCATAACCTTCGCGCCGCATTGTTTCAATCAGCACGGAAAGATGTAACACACCGCGTCCTGAAACGGAAAATTGTTCGGTTCCTTCAATCGGCTCAACACGCAACGCCACATTTTTTTCCAGTTCGCGCAGGAGTCTATCGCGAAGATGGCGGCTCGTTACAAATTTTCCTTCCTTACCGCCTAACGGTGAATTATTGATACCGAATGTCATGCGCAACGTTGGTTCGTCAACATGGATTCGCGGTAATGCCGCAGGGTGTAACGTCGGACAAATGGTGTCGCCGATTTCAATGTCCGTCAACCCGACTACGGCAACAATATCACCGGCGTCGACTTCGTGAACTTCGGTTCGCCCTAGATTATCGAACGTAAACAGTTGCGAAATTTTTCCGGCGGTTTGTTTGTCCTCTTTCTGCATGATGACAACATTCATACCTTTTCGGATTGTTCCGGCGTGAACTTTTCCAACTGCAATCCGTCCGACAAATTCCGACCACGCAATTGTTGTAACAAGCATTTGAAGCGGCATTCCCACATCGACGGACGGAGCCGGAATTTTTTCCAAGATCAAATCCATCAACGGCAAAATAGTATCGTTACGAATATCGGGGTCGGCGGTGGCGTAACCTTCTTTTGTGCTGGCAAAAAGATAAGGAAAATCCGCCGCTTCATCGCTGGCTCCGAGTTGGAGAAACAAGTCGAACATTTCGTTGACCACTTCATGCGGTCGGGCATCCTTCCGGTCTATTTTGTTGACAACAACAATCGGACGCAAACCTACTTCGAGTGCTTTTCCCAATACGAAACGTGTTTGCGGCATAGGACCTTCGGCGGCATCAACCAACACCAAACAACCGTCAGCCATTCGGAGAACCCGTTCCACTTCGCCGCCGAAATCAGCGTGACCGGGTGTATCGATAATATTGATCTTAACACCTTTGTAGGGAATCGCAATATTTTTAGCCAAAATCGTAATACCGCGTTCCCGTTCCAAATCATTCGAGTCAAGAATCTGTTGACCGGTTAGTTGGGCGTCGCGGAATTGCCCGCTCTGGCGAAGCATACAATCAACAAGTGTTGTCTTTCCATGATCGACGTGGGCAATAATTGCAATATTCCGAAGGTCGTTGCGGCTCTCTGGCATAAAAATAAAAGGAGTAATTTGATAAAATGGATAAAATAAAGATTGGGTCAATATTCGTTTCGCCACAGTTTTAGGAAGTGTAGTTTATACTCATTTGCATAAGTAATCAAGAGGTAGGCAACCTTTTCCGAAAGATTTTCATTTAAGGTCGTGACAACGGGAGAAGTTTTGCCTGTTGGTATCAAGTTAAGGCTTTCGCCAGAAAGTATCACGAGAGTCAGAACTTACAAATATGTAGGAATTCGTTCAATGATTTCCCTATCTTAACCTCAATTTATAACTTAATTTCTTTGACTAAACCACCTTAGCAGTAGGATTGCAAGTTTTTTCGTAGCCGTTCACGAAAAATCAAGGTAAAGGGATACGATTCCTAAGTCCGTAGGACTTGAATATGGATAACCCCGTGCTGCACTTCGTTTGCATGGGGTTATCCATATTCAAGTCCTACGGACTTAAGAATCGTGAACAAATATATTACCTTGACTTTGATTACTCGTGAACGATTACAAACTTTCAATCTTACTGATGTTTTAGAATCACGGATTGTTTCCTTATTCGATGTATGTTATACTTTCGGCTGTCATTCGATTTGATGACTACCGAAATATCGGGAACAGATATTATTTGATTCGATTTCTTCATTCCTGCAACACCTATGACTGATCATTTACAATTTGATATGTCGCAAACAACGTTAAATTCTGTTACCAACTTGGACTTTCTGACCAAAGACCGGCTTCAGGAACTCCAATGGCGGAAATTTGAAACAATTCTCCGCCACACTTACGAAAACGGTCCTTGGTACCGGCAACAAATGGATCAACGGAAACTAACGCCGTCGGATATTAAAAGTTTCGACGATATGTCCAAGTTGCCGTTTATTACGAAACAGATTTTGCGTGATACGTATCCGTTTGGTTTGTTTGCGGTTCCGATGGACAAAATTGTTCGAATGCACGCTTCCAGCGGTACCACCGGTAAACCGATTGTTGTTGCGCATACCCGTGAAGACCTTGCTGTTTGGGCGCAAGGAGTTGTCCGGTCGCTTCGCAGTTACGGAGTTGGTCCCGGTGATATTCTTCAAAATTCGTATGGTTACGGTCTTTTTACCGGCGGTCTTGGTTTACACGACGGCGGTCAATCTCTTGGAGTTACGGTGGTTCCGATTTCCGGCGGCAACACGGAACGGCAGGTTATGCTAATGCGTGATTTCGGGGCAACTGTTGTTTCCTGCACGCCGTCTTATTTTTTGCACATTATTGACAAAGCGCAAAATATGGGAGTTGATTTGCGAACACTTCCGGTTCGTGTGGGAGTGTTTGGTGCGGAGCCTTGGTCGGACGAAATGCGAAAACGAATTGAAACCGATTCAGGAATTAAGGCTTACGATATTTACGGTTTAACGGAAATTTGCGGTCCCGGGGTTGGAGCGGAATGTGTTCACCAAAACGGAACACACCTTTTTGAAGATCATTTTTACCCGGAAATTATTGATCCGGAAACGCTGGAACCGTTGCCTGACGGTCAAATGGGGGAACTTGTTTTTACGACGTTGGATCGTTTTGCAATGCCGATGATTCGTTATCGGACGCGTGATTTGACGAGTCTGATTTCCAAACCATGTCCTTGCGGGCGAACGATTCGCCGAATGCGTCGGATTGCGGCTCGAAGCGATGACATGGTGATTATTCGCGGCGTCAATGTGTTTCCGAGTCAAATCGAAACGGCGTTACTCCAAGTGGAAGGAACGGCTCCGCATTATCAAATTATTCTAACCCGTGAATTTGGCGGCTTAGACGAAATCGAAATCAAACTCGAAGTTCAGCCGGAAGATTTCAGCGACAAAGTGCGTGAAATCGAAGCGTTCCAAAACCGTGTGCGGCATGAAATCCACCGTGTTACGGGAATCCACGCCAAAGTTTCACTCGTTCAGCCCGGCTCCATTCCACGAAGCGAAGGCAAAGCAAAACGTGTTATCGATAAACGTGTCATCTGAATAATTACAAATTACAAAAAATCCCCTTGTATTCACGAATTGGTGTGAATTTTTGTTTAGTTTAGGGGAGATAGGCGATCCGTTCAGCGAACCTTTCGATGAATAGCCCACTTTTAACGAAAATTCCACTGAATAATTGAAAAAAGAAAGATTTCTCTTGACATCCGGCTTTGTTTTGTGTAAACTCCTTATTATTAAACATTGCCACCAAAAATAACAGAAAAAAAATTAAAACTTAGCGCAATCTTAACACTATCTTAATATTTTCTTAATAAATCCAATTATAATTACACGTGAACACAACAAAAAGTTTATTGAAAGTCATTGGACAATTTGTTGTTTTTCAAAAAAAGTAGGTAACTGTTTCCAATTTCATTTTTAAAATTCCTTAAAGGAGAAATTAAAATGTCAAAACGTCAATTTTCATTCGGTTTTACTCTGTTAAAATCAACTTTGTCTAAAGTA
>JAISBG010000593.1 GCA_031266315.1 Planctomycetaceae bacterium
AAACGAATTTTTCTGATTCTCCCGTATTAGGAGTCCAATCCTTGAGAAGTTCGTTTTAAACGCGAAAAGAGGTGGGCAATCCGCCCGCTGGGCGGTTGCGCCGGTTGAGCTTGCATTGACTCCAACACAGGAAAGCAACACCATTTGCCGTCGTTCATCTAATTCACTGTCGGCGAGTACGCCGACGCGACCTTTCAGCGAAAGGTCGCCCACCTGATGTAATATTACCAATTATTTGACTATTCCAGTGGGAAACACCTAATCCGATGGAATCATGAGAATTAGCGAAACGCAAAGAGGTTACGGCATGGGTTAATTAGGTTAATACTGTTGCGTAATCGGGTTTATTTTTGTTCGTCACTTCCACATTCCGACCAAAAGATCCATAATTGAACTGTTAATAACAAACGGTTCTCCCCAACTCCAGATATGAATAATTAAGTCCATAATCATCATTCCGGGAAAAATCAAAAATATCGTTGCAAAAACAATCCAAAAAACATGCCAAAAAGTGAACGTAATTTCAGTTGTTTGCGGAATGTTCTCCGGTGTACGGGCAACAAATTCTCCGGGACCGGCAGTATAAGGAGTTGTTCCGGCAAATTCTAATCCCGGAGTTGGTTCTGCTGCGGGTGTTGCTGGAGCAAACGGAGCGTCTCCGAATCCGGAAGAGCCTTCCTGAGTCGCAAACATACTGTCTCCGTCAAGAGCAATAACCTGAGACGCACTTTCCGAATCGTCAGCAGAAATAAAACCGGCATCCGGCGTCAATTGGAAATCATCTTCAACCGGAATAGCAATCGTTGAAGTGTTTTCAACCGCCAAATCTTCATCAACTAAAGCAAGAATATCGTCATCATCATCAAGTTCAAGAGCATCACTTCCGCTTTTTTCAACCGGTTGCAGGTCAATATTATCCGTAATATCCAAAAGCGAAAGACCACGGTCGCCGGCAAGATTGAGTTGTCCCGAAGAACCGTTGCCGTCTAATACCAAATCGCTGTCCGCAGCAAGATCAATATCAGATGCCGACGGCTTGGAAACAGACGGACGCACGGAATCCGGCAAAACATCGGAATCTTCCGACAATATTAAGTCGTCCGATGATAACATCAAATCATCATCTGCCAAAGAAAAATCGTCTTTTTTATCAAGAGTATTTTTTCCAAGAGTTAATTTGGATGTTGATGGTGTTGTTTGAGAAGTTGGGGCGGCTTCAATCATTTCATCACCAAGCGAAATTCCCTCTTCCATCAGGGAATCAAACGACGGTAAATCCGCCAACAAAGTCGGCGATTCCTCCTCATCGCTCATACTAAGCAAATCAAAATCGCTTTCGCCTGCCGGTTTTTCGGTTTTCCCGCGATTTTTGATTGATTCCACTAAATAGTTGTCAACATCAACTTTGCGGAATTTCCAACTCGAACCGTCCCGAAACGCCCGAAGTTGGTTTTTTTCACGAAGACGGTTTACTTCTGCTGTGGGAAGTGCCAATACTTCCGCCGCTTTTTCAAGGGAATAATACTCCGAACTCATAATTTTCGTTTTTTTTAGTTAGTTCTGATTTTTGAACCGACGCATATCTTTTTCAACTTCGATTTCGCTCGGTGTTGGAGAAACAGCATTGAATTGATCAAGCAGGAGATCGTTCTGAATATTTCGGGAACTCAATAATTTAACTTGTCCGGTTGCTAAATCCTCATGGTAAACAACAATATGTTTGGATTCCGGATCAACCACCGTAATCACACGGATTTTTCTTGCCGGATTCATCGGGTCTTCATACCAAGAAAAATCAACAAGCCATTTGGGTGGTTCAGCCGGAGGACGAACAACAACTTGAGGAATGGAAGTTGGTAAATTTATCGGTTGAGCCGACACCTGATCCCAAACCAACAAAACAAAAACACTCAACATCAAAAGGCTAAAAGCCAAAACAATCGAATACACCACATTCCTTTTCATCGGACACCAATCCTTAGAATCTGTCAAACATCAAAATATCATACCGTATTCTAATACCTTTTAATGATAATGCAAGCAAATTTTCTGTAATTTACCTAAATTCACCAATTGTTTAAAAATCACAATTTTATATCTACTGACAATGACGATTTTGACAGGTTCATTTTTTTCTGTAAAGGCATAAGCAAAATATTTTGACAGTTTACGGTATGATTACGGACAATTGCGTTTATCTTTTAAGAGAGAACACTTTCTTCTTATCATTTTCGGACATTCGATTCCTTGAACAAAAGATTTTTTTATGGAAACATTATAGATTACTGTTTCGGTATAATTACTATAGTCTATTTGAATTATCGTGAATTTCCCAATTACGCAGATTAGGCAACTTGTAATATCTCAACAGAATTTTCATTAAAAAACCCAAAATCACGAAACAAGCAAGAAAATTTTGATTAGCAACCTTTAATAATTCATTTTTTACCACAGAGGACACAGAGATCACCGAGAAAAGATTTTTGATTTTTTTGAACAATTGGAATACACAAAACTTTCATACTATAATTTTATGTATTTTAAGCGGTCAAAACAATTGATCAAAAAAATTATCTCTGTGTCCTCTGTGGTAAAAATTAAAAATGTATTTTTAGAGATATGCCCGATTGTAATTGCAAATCCTGCCGGAATTTTTACAATATACAATAAATAACTTCTAAAAATCTATTTTTGACAGGATTTACAGAATTTACAAGATAAAATCAAATAGAATCATGTATATCTTGTCAAAAAAATAATCTTTGCTAAAGGTTTTTAAAAGTTACATATGTACCAATTGTAAATAATTTTTTTGTTTTGTTACGGGTAAAATATTTTGAAAGGATAATAAAATGTTTTTAGTAGAAAGTTATTCGATTGCGGTTCTTTTTTGTTTTGTTACGATGCTGTGTTGGGGATCGTGGGCAAATACCCAGAAATTAGCAGGCAAAACATGGCGTTATGAACTTTTTTACTGGGATTATGTGTTGGGGGTGTTCCTCTTGTCCCTGATCTTTGCCTTAACAATGGGGAACAACGGTGAATATGGACGCGGTTTTTTTGACGACCTCAGTCAGGCAGAAGGAATACATCTTTTCAGTGCATTTATGGGAGGAGTTGTTTTCAATATCGCTAATATCTTGCTGGTCGCGGCAATTGCAATCGCGGGAATGTCTGTTGCGTTTCCGGTTGGAATCGGTTTGGCATTAGTTTTGGGCGTCCTCTTAAATTATATTGCAAAACCCGAAGGAAATTCTGCTCTTATTTTTGCTGGTATCACCTTGGTTACAGCCGCGATTATTATCAATGCTGTTGCCTACCGAAAAATTCAGGGACAACAAAAAGGAGTTTC
>JAISBG010000651.1 GCA_031266315.1 Planctomycetaceae bacterium
TTAGTTAATAGTTAATAATTAATAGTGAATAGTTAGTTTTAGTTAATTGTTAAATGTTGTGGTTAATAGTTTCGTAGGAAACGAACTGTTTGCAGTAAATAGTTAATAGTGAATTGTCAACAATAAATAGTGTTCAAAACCGAAACGTTACGGCAAGCCTCATACTTGCGTCTCTATTCCTATCCACTATCAACTATTCGCTATCAACTAAATCAGCAACGCCACGGAGAACGCATAGCGCGGCTTCGGAGTCGGTTGGCTGTTTCGACTTCGGAACCATTGCCGGTAAATTCTTCCTTGACCGGATCAAACTTCAAGGTGAACGATTTTTCCGAATCAGACAACTGTGCCGGATTGAGATCCCATGCGATTTTCGCACAGTGTGACGCAATATGGGCGTTGGCGGCAACATCGGCGTTGGAAGCGGGTTTTTTCCGTGATTTAACACAATCCAAAAATTCCCGAATATGATTATCCGGCGATGTTCCCGGCATTCCGAAATATTTTAACTCTTTACGAAGAGCATCGGAAGAAACTTCCATTCGTCCCGAATCGCCTGTTTCGACCCAACCTTCTTCGCCGACATACCGCGCGGAACAAGTTCCGAGTCCAAGCCAACCGTCGTTTCGACACACAAGTTTAACTCCATTCGCGTAACGGGCTTCAACACGTGCGGTTTTTTCGCTTTTTTCGTTATACGTTGCCCAGTATTCCACCGGAACCGTATCATCGGATTGGTTCGCCCACTGGCAAAGATCAACCGTATGCGTTCCCCATTCGAGGATTCCGCCGCCGTGAAAATCGTAAAATCCGCGCCAACCGCCGCGAACATAAGATTCGTTGTAAGGACGCCAAGGACAAGGACCGAGCCAGAGTTCCCAATCCACTTCGTCTCGCGGCGGTTCCGGTTGAGCGGGCAACCAGTCGTGAGTTGTGCCGGGGCTAAGCGTGTTCGCGTGAACTTCGGTCAGTTTACCGAGTTTTCCTTCGTGCGCTAATTTTGCCGCAAGTTGGAAATTGCCGATATTCCGCCGTTGCGTTCCTGCCTGAAACACTCTGCCGTAACGATTAACCGCTTTTTCGACTGCGCGGCTTTCCTGAATCGTCAACGACAACGGTTTTTCGCAATAAACATCTTTTCCGGCTTTCGCGGCAACAATTGTTGCCATGGTATGCCATCGGTCGCCTGTTGCAATTAAGACCGCATCCATTTGCGGATTGGCATCGTAAAATTCAAACATGTTACGAAACATCGTGCAATCGTTGCTGCCGTATTTCGCATCGGCTTGTTGCTTAACCCATTCGCGGCGGCTTTTTCGGATGTCGCAAATGGAAAGGAACCGGACATCGGGGTTTTTCAGAAACACGCTGAAATCACCGCCGCCTCGCGAACCAATTCCGAGTGCTCCGAGAATAATTTGTTCACTAGGCGGTACGGCGCCGTCTTTTCCCAGCACTTTGCCGGAAATGTAAAACGGAACCGCCGCAACTGCCGACAACGCAACCGCATTTTTTAGAAATTGCCGTCGATTCGTGGTGACGGATTTTTTCACCGCGTTTTTTACTGAGTTTTCTAAAATCATCGTCTTTGTTCTCCTACCAAGTTATTATGAAACGAATCAGAGTGAGTCTCTACAACTCAACGAAAGGAATAGTATAATCAATTGATAGGGTTACCTGCAAGAGCCGAAAGATTTTTTCCGTAATATTTGTTTTTTTGGAAAGTGCCAATGAATAGGATAATTAGTTTTATTGACGGTTGGGTTTCGTATATTGGTGAACGGTTGAATCCAATCGCGGTGCTGGAACTTCGGCGGCAATTCAATGTTGCAAAAAAAGGAACTAATTTTGCGATTACGTATGGGATTTTTGGGTTAATTTTTACGTATGCGTTGCTGTTACCCAATAATCGCCTTAACCAACTTATAAATTTCCTTGCGGAGATCGACATGTCGGGGTGGTTGGCAATATTTTATTTGTTATTTTATTGTTTTGTAATTACGTTCTTACCGGTATCTACTGTAGGTTTTATGTATTTTTTACAACGGAAGGATCCATTGATTTTTTCTGCGTTAAATGATGTTGATTTATATTGGGGACTATATCAAATTGGTTTATTCCGTGCGGTCAGTTCGTTTGGCATTTTTTATTTCTGGATTGTTTCTTTATATCTTTTGGGGCTTATCTCTTTTGATATTTTCGCAATTTTTCCGGTTGTCTCGTTAATTTCTATAACGGTCGGCAATATGTTCTTTTCAATTCGTATCATATTCAAGCAAAGAAATTCGATTTTATTTTATTCTGTTTTATTTTATTTAGTTGAGGTAATACTGATGACTCCTGTTTTTGTGGGATTCAACATAAAGTACCATTTGTTGTTTTCGTCGATTCGGAGCAAAGATTTGAATTTCATCAACACATGGGATTGGCTGCCAATCGTTATTGTTGCATTTCCTATCTATTTTTATCTAACGTTGAAAGTAATCAACTTCAATCTCACCAGCAAGAAATC
>JAISBG010000393.1 GCA_031266315.1 Planctomycetaceae bacterium
GTTTCGCGATTATTTCGATGAAACCTTATAATTAAGGAGAATGACGATGAAAAATTTAGTTATTTGTTTGGTCAGGCTTTTTGCAATGTTTTCAGTGAAAAGTCAAATGTTAAAATGGGCAAGTCAGGGGGGGGGGGGCAGGATATAGGAGAGAGTTAAGAACAAATGACGGAGAATATTGGTTTTACCAATGTTTTTCCGCAAGATTCTTATCTCTCATTCGTTCTTCACCGTTCGGCTTTACGTTAGTCGAACTTCTAGTGGTGATTGCGATTATCGGCGTGTTAATCGCTCTTCTGTTGCCAGCCGTACAAGCCGCCCGCGAAGCCGCAAGACGAATGACATGTGCTAACCATCTCAAGCAAATTGGGGTTGGTGTTCATAATTTTCACAGCACAAGGCAAGGATTACCACCGGCAACTGTTGGAATACACAGTTTTTCAACCTTTGTATTCCTTTACCCTTTTGTTGAACAGACGGCTCTTTATGAACGTTTGGACGGTTTGAGAGAAACGGCAACTGGAAACTTCAACATCGGTATCGCCGCACAAGTGGAACGAGCAGGGTTTCCTACCAATGATTGGTGGGCTGGAAATTCTGGTACGATTCAAAATCCATTAAATGCAGAGGAACGCAAAGCGTTTGGTTCCGTTCCTGTTTATGTTTGTCCTTCACGGCGAGGAGGAGGAAGTAATTTCGTTACGGCAGGCGAAAATGGTACCAATGCCGCTCAATCACGATCCGGTCCTACAACAGATTACGCAATCGTTATGCTTTGTCCGCCTAATCAGTATGATGACAACTTAAATCGAGCTCCATTAACAGGACGCGATTGTAATACTTCTCTTTCAGCCGATTGGTGGGCAATTCTTCCAGTTGATAACAGCCAACATGTTTTGCGATCTCCGTTTCGAAAAGCCATCACAGAAGAACCTCCCACTGCCACATCCGGTTCCTTTTCTACCGGAAATCGCAAAAAATGGCGATCTTATGAACCACGAGATACATTGGCGTGGTTGGCAGACGGAACAAGTAATCAGTTTCTTTTCGGAGAAAAATTTATCGCTCGTGAGTTTGTTGGTAAGTGTAATCAAGTAACTGACGGACAAGGTGATTGTTCCTATTTTTATGGTGCCGGTAGTCACGAAGCTTCTGCCGCCTCCATGCGGGCAATTGATTATTGGACAGTTAATAGTGCCGGAACGGCTTGGGTTTGTAAAAATTTTGGTATTGCCAAACCGGATCATATTGTCAATGCCACTTACGTCCAAAATGTTGGATTCGGAAGTTTTCATCCGGGTATTTGCCATTTTTTGATCGGTGACGGTTCTGTTCGAGGAATTTCCGTAACAACAAGACCGCTTCACCTGATTCGGTTAAGCGATGTTGCCGACAGTGTTTCCGTAACAATTCCATAATAAAATGTAACCGTTTACCGGCAATTTATGAAAATTATCGGGAATCGCAACTTCGTGTTACGGTTCCTGATTCAGGAGTTCGGGATATTGTTTTGGAGTTGACTACAAAGTAGAATATCATTCGTTTGCAGTCAACATATTTTCGTTTCATTTCATTTTGTTTCACTTTTTTGGGGAGAATAAACATATGACAACACGTCGAAATTTTCTTAAAACTACGGCAATTGGTTCTTTGGCTGGGTTATTGTACAAATTTCCGGTTTCTGTTCAGGCAAACGTAATGGAGGAAAAATTACCGCCGATTCGTCGATTGACGAATACGCCGAAATTTCATTGGCGCGGTTATTATGACGTTTTACTTTTTGATCCGACTGACCGGTTTGTTTTGGCAAACGAGGTTGATTTTCACGGACGTTCACCGAAACCCGATGATTCCATTCGGGTTGGCATGATCGATTTACAAGACAATGACCATTGGATCGAACTCGGTTCCACTTACGCTTGGAATTGGCAACAAGGTTGTTTACTTCAATGGGTTCCGCAAACCGAATCAACTGTCATCTGGAATGACCGCGAAAAAGATCATTTCGTTGCGCGAATTATTGACGTTAAAACAAAAGAAAAACGGACATTGGATAATCCGATTTACGCTTTGAGTTCAGACGGAAAATGGGGATTTTATCCCGATTTTGCAAGGCTCAACAGTACAAGACCCGGTTACGGTTATTGCGGTATTGATGATTCCAACGCTCTTATTTCCGCACCGGAAAATTCAGGAATTTGTCGCGTTAATCTGGCAACCGGTCAATCGGAATTGATTATTCCGTTCTCGAAAATGGTTTTTCCAAAGGAGCAAAACATTGGTTCAATCATATTCTTGTTGCGCCGGACAGTCAACGATTTCTTTTCTTACATCGTTGGCGCGGTGAAGAAGAAAAAAACAGTTGGAAAACTCGTTTGATCACCGCGAATCTTGACGGTTCCGATATTTTTGTACTCAATCCGCATTTTATGACCTCTCATCTGATCTGGCGTGATCCGCAACACGTTTTAGCGTGGGCAAGGCATCCGTCGCACGGTGATAAGTTTTACGTTTTTACGGACAAAACCGGCAATGCCGAAATGGTTGGCGGGAATTTGATGACTCGCGACGGACATTGTACTTACGTACCGAAAACAAACAACGAATGGATTTTGTACGATACTTACCCGGACAAAGATCGTAACCAAAATCCAAATTTGTATCATATTCCGAGTGGTCGTGTTGTGCCGTTGGGACATTTTTTCTTGCCGAAAGAATATGGCGGCGAATGGCGTTGCGATTTACACCCAAACGCCAGCCGAAGCGG
>JAISBG010000663.1 GCA_031266315.1 Planctomycetaceae bacterium
TTTTTTCTGTAAAATATAATTTAATTTATTTCACGGCGTTTTTTGCACATTGTAGTGCAAGGAACGACTCGCGAAGAGTTCAAAGAAACATTTTCAGAAAAGGAGATTGACCATGCAAAATTCAAAGAAAAACACAGTAAACAATTCAGTGATCGGCAATTTAGTAAATAATTCAATGTTAAAATGGGCAACTACAGAGTTAAGAAAGGAGGATAAATATAGTGAAGAGTTAAAATTGACAAATGAGGAGTTTTCCTTTTCTAAATACTTTTCCGGCAATTCAAAAGGTTCTATTTCTTATTACTTTCCGTTCGGCTTTACATTGGTCGAACTTCTAGTGGTGATTGCGATTATCGGTGTGTTAATCGCGATGCTGTTACCAGCCGTTCAAGCAGCGCGTGAAGCGGCAAGGAGGATGCAATGTTCCAGTCATCTGAAACAAATTGCACTTGCAATTCACAATTTTCATGACACCCGAAATGGGCTTCCGCCGACAACAAACGGTGGCGAAAATGAAGACACCAACCGTTTTTCCACATTTGTTCTCCTTTATCCTTATGTGGAACAGCAGGCACTTTACGACCTGATAGGCGGTATGTCTTGGGCTTCTGATACCGGCAGAGTTGGGTTTGATATGATTGTTTACAAAAATGCGGCTGTTTCACCGCGAGCTGCCGGTACGCGTAGTTGGTGGGATTTGCTGACCGACGAACAGAAAAAAGGATTCGGCGCAACAACAATTTATCGATGTCCTACTCGTCGTGGTTCGGACAATGCGGTTTATGAAGGTTCCGCATCAGATAAAACCGATTGTCCGGGACCTTTGGGAGATTATGCCGTACCAATTATGGCAAGCGGTTTTTGGTTTTATCATTTTGTACCAAATTCGATGACAAGTCACGTTAATCGACATTGGGGACCGCTTCGTGTTGCAATTATTACCGCCGCGAAATCATCTGGGGGCAGTGATTTTTCCAAATGGGAACCGCGCGACACAATGGCTTGGCTCGCTGACGGAACCAGTAACCAGTTTATTATGGGAGAAAAACATATTCCTCTTGCCGGTCGTTTGGGAGTGTCGAAAACCGGTTCCGCAGGAGCGGTCAATCAGTGTTTTACTGCGGATACAACTTATATTACGACAGGTCGTTGGGCAGCCGGAGCCGCCCGAAGTATCAAATCGAATCTTTACCGTTTGGCAAGTTTGAGCGATCTTCAGGAAGATCGGGATTCGTCAGGAACGTACATAAATTGCGTCAATACAAACCATGATGGCAGTGGTCGAAGTGGACATTACGGTTTTGGTAGTTGGCATCCCGGAATTTGCCCCTTCGCATTGGCGGACGGTTCCGTAAAGGCTTTTCCAAATACAACTTCCGACGTTGTTATTCGTGCTTTCGGAAAAGTTACCGACGGCGGTGAAATCTTTCCATAAAAAGAGATTTTCAAAGAATTAAAATTGTCAACATCCGAAACACTATTTCGCAACAAAATAAAATATTGTTTCGGATTGTTTTTACCTTTCAATTTATCTTTACATTTATTTTTTCAAATGAAATTCATTCGATTCTCTTTTTTACTTGCGGCTGTAACAATAATATTTGCCGTTGGCTGCGGTCAAAAACTTTTCAAAGTTTCCGGCAAGGTTACACTATCGGACGGTACACCTCTTACGACAGGTAAGATGTTTTTTATTTCGGGAATTACTCAGGCGGAGGGAACTCTTGATCACTCAGGGACGTATTCTCTTTCGTTGCAAAAAGGAAAATCAGGAATTCCTGCCGGTTCTTACCAGGTTTTAGTTACAGGAGTTTTTTTTACTCCTCAAAAATTGGTAATTGACGATGAAATGGATACCGGAACCCGACCAATGATTGATCCGATTTACGCCGAAACAGAAACAACACCCTTGAATTGCACGGTTCCCAACGAAAACAGTTACGATTTCGTAGTTGAACCGTCAACGTTTTATCGTGCTGAAAAAAGATAACTGTTATTATGAAATAACGAAAAAGATGTAACCGTTTATATTGCGTTAGGGTTATGTTCGATATTTTTTGAACGATCAAAATTAAGTTTTCGCAACCTCATTTTTACAACAAAATAACCTCAGTAGCAAAAATGATCAAAATATCCTAACCTCATTACCTTATTAAAAATTATCGATGAGGTAAAATGAGGTTACCGCTAGATTATTTTTACATAACAGTAAAATCTAGTGAATCGTCAAAAAATAACAATTTCATAGCCATGTATACTTTGTACGGTTACAAATTGGTCTTTTTTTGAATTTAGGTACTCCGCTTAATACGGCGGCTTGTATAAGTGAAAATTCTAATATTTGTTCCCAATAACCGCGCTAGCGGTGGTATTATGGATAACCGGTGGTGGAGCGACGCGGAACCACCGGTCACGCCCCACAACAACTTTGAGCCGCGCTAGCGGCGGCATTATTATAGCTGTTTGCGTTAATCCTAGCCGATAATATCGTCGCTAGCGCGACTTGTATTAATGGAGGGACGCGACCGGCGGTTTCGCTCCGCTCCACCGCCGGTTATCCATAAGGCAACTTCTAAAAACCTTTAGCAAAGATTATTTTTGACAAGATATACATGATTTACTGGATTTTATTTGATTTTATCCTGTAAATTTTGTAAATCCTGTCAAAAAAACTGATTTTTAGAAGTTGCCTTATGTATTTTTAGAAATGCTCACTAATTAATTATTTTACTATTTTTTAGGAGACATTTAATTCGGTGGGATCAGCAGATTTTTTAGTTTTTCCAGTGCGAGATGATCCAGTTCGGCGTTAAGTTGTTCGAAAACCGGTTTGCCGGCGAGGAAGGTAAAAACTTCGTCGGCTTTCTTTTTCGGATCAATATC
>JAISBG010000680.1 GCA_031266315.1 Planctomycetaceae bacterium
CCGATTGATAAAATGAACGAAGAATGGTGGAATAAACGTCACGAAGCCAATTCCGAAAAAATTGCCAAAGGCGATATTGAATTTCTGATGATTGGCGATTCTATTACACACGGTTGGGATGGTCAGGGAGCTTTAGTTGAGAAATACTTTGCTCAGTACAAACCGGTTAATCTTGGTTTTGGTGGTGATCAAACGCAACACGTTCTTTGGCGGCTTGATCATTTGCCGCTGGATAAAATTTCCCCCAAAGCGGCAATGATTATGATCGGCACAAACAACACGGGAAATCTTGCCAATACTCCTTGGATGATTGCGGTTGGAGTTAAATCTATTGTCGAAAAGTTACAAAATCTGAAACCGGATTTACAAATTATCGTTTTGAAAATTTTTCCGCGCGGTGAAAAAGCAAACGATTGGTTACGTTTACGTGTCAACGAGGTCAATCTTGCCTTACCGGAATTGCTTGCCGGTTTGAAAAATGTTGAAATTATTGACATTAACGACGGATTCCTTGCAGAAGATGGTACTTTGCCGAAAGAAATTATGCCTGATTTCTTACACCCGAACACCAAAGGATATGAAATCTGGGGCGAAAAACTTGCGCCGGTTTTGAAAGCAAAATTCGGACGATAAATTCGGATTCCGTGTCAATAGTAATTTTTTACAACAGATATGCTGTGCATCGTTTATGTACTTGCTACCATACCAATTTTGCATTATTCGCGGTACTGGATTGAATCGAAAACGAATTTTCAAATGCAATGAGTATCATTCCGTCATATTAATTGAACTTACAAAGGAGACTGCTGATATGTCTTTACGGGCTTATGAATTTTCATGGGATATTATTGGTGATATTCGTGAAGGGCGTCCTAATTTGGGAGATAAAGTCCACATCGTGTTATATCGTTTGATGCAATACACTTTTCGGGATATTGCCGAACAACGTTACGGAAAAGAGATTTGTGATTCTTTATTCTATGATGCCGGTTATCTTGCCGGAAAGTTCTTTTTTGAACAGTACATGAAAGAGTTTAAGGATTTACCTCTTAACGGTTTTGTTGCGGAACTCCAGCGTGTTTTGAAAGATTTGGGAGTTGGTATTCTTCGGATCGAAAAAGCAAATTCCGAAGCCGGAAAATTTGTTGTTACGGTTTCGGAAGATTTGGATTGTTCCGGTCTTCCTGATCTTGGAATTGAAGTGTGTAACTACGATGAAGGGTTTATCTCCGGCATTTTTGAAAAGTTTACCGGTAAAGTATTTAATGTGAAAGAGGTTGATTGCTGGTGTACCGGCGACCGAACATGCCGTTTTGAAGTTAATCAAACGGTGTCTGCGATTTCCAATGTGGAACAGCCGGATGACAACTTTTTAAAAACCGCAACGACAATTCCGCAACAGAGTCAAAATGACGAATTTGTTTCGCAACCGAACAGTAAATCTCTCACATTTGTGAATCCTGATTCGCAACCGGTTCAAACGGACGTATTTATTCAACAACTGAACGATGAATTTTCAAAAATCACAATGTCGCTTTCTGAACTGACTCAAACAACTGACGAAGAACTGTTCCAGCAAACGAACGATTATTTTTTAGGAATTGGTGAGGATTTTTTATTAATTGATTGAAACGAAAAGTGGAGTAGCCCTATCGGGCTATTGGTTTTTTCGGAGCAATCCAGAAAATAGTTACTTGAAAAATACTAAATATAACCCTAACACAGTATATTTTTTAACATTTAATCTCGTGTTACGCACCGTAGGTAAAAAAGTCGGTCAAATAGACATCAACACACATAGGATTGCCAGTTTTCCTCCGCCCTGCAAGGGCAATGCGTAACAACCCACCGCAACGCGGTGGGTAACAGTCCTTCCCAACGATCGCCCTGAAAGGGCAACGCAAAACAAATTGGCATTGCCCTTTTAGGGCGAAATTTAAGGGGGTGCTTTACCCCACCGCGTTGCGGTGGGTTGTTATGCAATGCCCCTAAAGGGGCGGAGGAAAAACTTGCAATCCTACTGTCCCTTGCGTAACATGAGATTTAAGGTTAGAAAAAATATCTGATGAATTGTTTTGTTGATTCCTTTAGTTAAACTTATAAAAGGAGATTAAATATGACTTTGCGTGCTTATGAATTCAATTGGGACATTATTGGTAACATTCAAGAGGGACGCCCGAATCTGGGCGATCAGGTCAATATCGTACTGTATCGTTTGATGCAATACACGTTTCGGGATATTGCGGAACAACGTTACGGAAAAGAGGTTTGTGATTCTTTATTCTATGATGCCGGATATCTTGCCGGAAAATTCTTTTATGAACAATTCATGAAAGAATTTAAAGATTTGCCTCTTAATGGTTTTATTGCGGAACTTCATCGGACAATGAAAGAACTTGGAATTGGTGTTCTTCGGGTTGAAAGAGCCAATCCTGAAACGGGAGAATTTGTTGTTACTGTTTCAGAAGATCTGGACTGTTCAGGTCTTCCTGATCTTGGAATTGAAGTGTGCAATTACGACGAAGGGTTTATTGCCGGCATTTTTGAAAAGTTCACCGGAAAAATGTTCAAAGCCAAAGAGGTTGATTGTTGGTGTACGGGAGAACGAATCTGCCGTTTCGAAGTCAAACAAACCTAATAGAATATACTCATCACACTTGAAATTTTGGTTTCATTGTTCGTCATGTCCCTAAAGTCCTTATTTGTTCCTCATGTCTCTTACTAAAACGAAAACCGAATTTTAAAGTGTGAAGAGTATAGAATAAAATTTGTTACTCGAAGAGGAAGTTATTGTACGTACTGAAAATTTCTGAAAAAATTACAAAATTCAATTGACAATAATACAACAATGGAAGCCGACAGTGTTATACTTTTACGTCAGATACTATCCGGAAGATCAATTCCATCTCTTGATAACGTACAATTTGAAAATTCGGAAACGGAATCTATTTGTAAGGAACTGGTAACGGTTCGGGAACTCCTGTTGAAATTTTCTAATGGGAATCTTGACGATAATATTGTAATTCGAGGGTCTATTGCGGGTTGTTTGAAAACGTTACAAGCCCATTTGCGGCATTTGACTTGGCAGGTTTTACAGGTTGCGGGCGGTGATTTTTCGCAACGGGTTGAATTTATGGGAGATTTTTCTCAGGCGTTCAATTCGATGGTTGTTCAACTGGAACATTCTCTGACAGAATTGAAAGAAAATGAGAGTCGGCTTCTGAAGTTAAACGACAATTTGCAAGACGAAATCCGGTCTCGCAAGACGGCGGAGAACGAATTAAAGCAGAGTGAAGAACGTTGGAATTTTGCGGTTCAGTGTAGCCGTGACGGTATTTGGGACATTAATCTTGATACGAAAGAAGCTTGGTATTCTGAACGATATTTGGAGATGTTCCAATATTCGCCGGAAGATTTGCCCAAAGACCTTCGTTGGGATCTTCTTGTCCATTCGGAAGATAGCGAGGCGGCTGAATTTTTGCGGAAACTTTATCTGGATCAGCATGAAGAATGTCCTCCGCCGTTTTCGGTGGAATGTCGAATGCGTTGCCATAACAACGATTATCTTTGGGTGCGGATTCGCGGTATGCCGATTAAGGGAGACGCGGGTTATTCGAAACGAATTATTGGAGTTACATCTGATATTAGCCTTCAAAAAGAGACCGAAACCGCACTGGCACATCGGGCGATGCACGATAATTTAACTGGTTTACCGAACCGTTATCTTCTTGATGACCGGTTACGTCAACATGTTGCCAATGCTTCGCGTAACGGTTCGGCGTTTATTTTTGTTATGATGGATTTGGATAATTTCAAGGGAGTTAATGATACGTTGGGTCATGCTGCGGGAGATATTCTGCTCATTGAACTTGGTAAACGGGTTAGTGCATGTATCAGAAATACGGATACTGTTGCTCGGCTTGGCGGTGATGAATTTGTGTTCATTTACACTTGTGCGAAAGACAAGGAATTATTCGCAACGGAACAAGTGATGCAACGTCTTTATCAATCGTTCCAAACTCAGGTTGATCTTGGTGAAGTGATGTACACGATTCATTCCAGTATGGGGGTCAGTTTTTTTCCGGAACACGCAACAGATATTGCATCTCTTTTTGAACGTGCCGACGAAGCCTTGTATCTTGCTAAAGAAAGAGGAAAAAATACTTTTGCCATCTGGGAACCCGCAGCAAAAGAAGTTGCGGAAAAAGTCAACAGTGAAATGAAATCCGGTCAACGACCAACACGTTAATCCGTAACGGATTATTTTGTAGCAATTATTTTTTGATTTTCAATACATGTTATTATACTCATCACACTTGAATTTTGACGATGATTTTTGTGAATAGTGTTCATTGTTCGTCATGTCCCTATTGATTAAAAAGTCCCTTTTGTCTTTCATGTCCTTTACAAAATGGAAAATGAAAAAAACATATCAATTGTAACAAAACCCAAAATTCCATACTTATCATTCGTGGCACTTTTTTCAACTGGGTTAGTACTGTGTTGTTCTGTTCTCTCTATTCACTCTTTTTTTACAAGTTATATGACACCAGTTTGTCATTTTGGGTTGACAAAGGTTATTCAGGAAAACATTTATGTTATAGAATATAAAAATGATTTCTATTATCTTTCTAATGGGACACGTGTACCACGCAGTTTTTTCATTTGGTTTTTTCAAATAACGATAATAGAATTACCTATATTTGTAGCAATTTTTAATAGTTATATCTATGGTTTAAAAAAAATTTTAAGGTTTGATTTTTTTAAAGTAATTGTGCAATACTATATTGATTATGAAAAATGGAAAAGGTTGATAAAAACGAAAGAACGGGAATGGTTGGTAAACGGTGTGAACGACAAAAGTTAGATAAAAAACGGTACGATTGTTCAATACCTTTGAAATAGCCTAATATTATCGATACGACAATAGAATTTGGGACAATTGTCAAATAATGCTACGAAATATTACAACGTCATTCCTCCCAATGAATATCGAACGCAATAAAATTGTTCAAATATTGTATAAACGAAAGGATTGCGTCGGCGTTAGCCGACATTCCTTCGCCCTGAAAGGGCAGAATAAGCCAGCCCGCCGCAACGCGGCGGGTTAGATAAACAAATACGCCGCCCTGAAAAGGGCAGCATACGGACGGAAAATGTAACGACAGTTATATTGCCCTTACAGGGCGATTGTTTAGTACCGTTACCCACCGCGTTGCGGTGGGCTGGCTTGTGTTGCCCTTTCAGGGCATAGAAAAAACTTACATCATTTTAACGAAAATTCCACTGAATAATTAGGAAAGGAATTTACCATGAAAAAAATAGTATTAGTAATTTTGTTTTTTGTTTCGTCAATTCCGTTATTGGCACAGGAATATCGAGAGATTCCGGTTAAGGATTATCGCGACAAAATGAAAGCCGGTTGGATTGGTCAGATTGCCGGAGTTTGTTGGGGTGCGCCGACGGAGTTCAAGTTCAACGGAGTGATGATTCCTGACGACAAAATGCCGGAGTGGAAACCGGAAATGATTAACAACGCTTTTGGTCAGGACGATCTTTACGTTGAAATGACATTCCTCCGCAGTCTGGAGCAATACGGTCTCAATATTTCACAACGTCAAGCCGGAATTGATTTTGCCAACAGCGGTTATCAACTTTGGCACGCCAATGATGCCGGACGCAAAAATCTTCGGCGTGGTTTTGCGCCGCCGGACAGTGGTCATCCGGCGTTCAATATCCACGCGGACGACATTGATTATCAGATTGAGTCGGATTTTTCCGGTTTGATTGCGCCCGGTTTACCGTCTGTTGTTCTCGAACTTGGTTACAAATTCGGCGGACTGATGAATTACGGTGACGGTATTTATGCCGGACAATTCGTCGGCGGAATGTATGCCGAAGCGTTTTTTGAATCGGAAATCAAAAAAATTATTGTTGCCGGTTTAGCCTGTATTCCGCAAGATTCACAGTATGCCGAAATGGTTCTGGATGTCCTTCGCTGGTACGATGAAAATCCCAACGATTGGACAACCTGCTGGAAGAAAATTGATGAAAAATACCAAAAAAACAAGGATTACCGCCGCATAACTTGTAATTCCGGCGATTATAATATTGATGCAAAAATCAACGGGGCGTACATTTTGGTTGGTTTACTTTACGGCAAGGGCGATCTTGATCAAACGATAATTCTTTCAACTCGATGTGGTCAGGATTCTGATTGTAATCCTTCCAATGCGGGCGGTGTTCTGTTTACAACGCTTGGTTTTTCAAAATTACCGCCGCGATTTAGTGAAAAACTTGATGAAACAAAAAAATTCAGTTACACAGCATACGATTTTCCCGCATTGGTTGATGTTTGCGAAAAACTGGCGCGGCAAGCGATTCTCCAATCCGGCGGACGTGTTGTCAAACGGAATAGCGAGGACGTTTTTCTGATTCCTGCACAAAAAACATCTTCGGTACGAACAACAGCGGTTCGTCGCGGTATTTTCGGACGAAAAACAATCGTTACCGTCCCAACACCGCCGGAACTGCAACTGAAACCCTACAAACCGAGTTGGCAACCTGATCCTCCGCAAAACGTTAAATTTACTGCTACGGAAAATCAACTCATCAACATTCGCGATTACCAACTTGACGAAGCGGTTGAGAAATTCTTTCCCGGTTGGAAGTTGACGGATTGCGGACTGGACATGGAACCCGGTTTTCGTGAAGAATATTACGGTAAAAAGAATGTGGTGATGACGCATCCGAAAGCACGCGGCGAGGCGTGTATTCTGACAAAAACCGTTACGCTTCCGAAAAACAAAAAGATTACTCTCAAACTTGTTGTTGCGGCACACAATGCCGCGAAAGCGGAATTTGATTGGGAGTTGGTTGTTAAGGCGGACGGCAAAGAATTATTGAAACAACAAATTATTGGTAGTTGGCGAGATATTACGGTTGACCTTTCGGAGTATGCCGGAAAAACGGTCAAACTCGAATTACTGAATCAACCCAACGGCTGGTCATACGAAGCCGGTTATTGGAACGAAATTAACCTTCAAACCGAATAAACCTCAAGTGTAAATGTTCACATCAATAAAGTATTGTGCAAATATAATAGACCTTTTCGCTAACCTAAAAAGCAGACAACCATAAGGTTATTATTTATCAAAAATATCAAAGGCGGTTGTGCCGGTTGAGCGAGAATGGGCAATGTGATTCCGTCCGCAAACCGGAAAAAAATATTTTCCGGTAGCGGGCTTGACACCTTTTGACCAATTATATAAAATAGCCGTCTTAATTGATTTTTGTTTTTAATTTTTAACTTTTGGAGACAATTTTTCCGTTTTGATAGATAAATCGCCCGAATTTTTGTTCGGGTGTTAAGAAATTCGAGTACGTCAACAATTGAAAAAATTCGCTTAGGCGAACTGTAATTTTCTACATGACAACCGGAATTTCCGGGTAGAAAATTACTATGGTACTATAATGTTACGTGTCTCCCGTAAGGGAGCGTCACGTATAGTACCGCAGGTATAGTTCAGCATTACATTTTAAAACAGTAATGCACCACTTTTGTCGGTGGGAAGGAACCTGTTTTTTTCAATCGTGTCGCTCCATTCTAAGAGCGATATTCTGTTGCCGTTTCTCGGCGTTGCGTTTGTTCCCAATTTAATGACACAACAGATTATATGTACGTAATCTGTTCATTTTACCTTTTTTTTTCATAAGGAGAAATACCATGAAAAAACGTATTGGTTTTACCCTCGTTGAACTTCTTGTAGTCATTGCAATTATCGGCGTGTTAATTGCAATGCTGTTACCAGCCGTGCAAGCAGCAAGGGAGGCTGCAAGACGTTCCCAATGTACAAACCATTTGAAACAACAAGGTATCGGAATACACAATTTTCACGATACCACACTGGGGTTGCCTCCGTATTTTATCGAGGAAAATCGCCC
>JAISBG010000772.1 GCA_031266315.1 Planctomycetaceae bacterium
TTCTCCGCCGTTAGAATATCGTAAAAAACTCTGTACAATTATTTTGCAAAATTTCGCCGAGATTTTATTGAAACATTTTAACACATTCGCCTACGAGGAGGCAGCGGCTGTTTACGGAACAATGCAAAAATTGCTGGCGAATACAAAAATGTCTATGCCGCCGACAATTCAAAAAACGATTCAGGCGGCAATACTTTGGCTAACGGAAACACAACATCATAATGAATTACAAAAAATATTTGATAAATGTGTTCTTGAAATGAATGATGCGTTGGATGCTGAAAATCCCGCGCCGGTTCTGGAACAAATTCATTACGCCTTACTCACCGCCGCCACTCAAGCCGATACAACAATTCCTGGACACATCGAAGAACGTTATCAATCACAAATCGAAGATTACGAATTACAACGTTCACGCCGGATAAAAATTATTGTTAGTGCTGTTACGTGTGCTTGTATTTTTCTTTGCTGCATGATTCTTTGGGGACTGACTATCAGGAATTTTAATAATACAGTTACTGAAACTCTCGTGTCATTGCAGCAAATTGAATCCGAAAAACGTTACGAAGATATTCCGGGTACAATACAACAAATTGAAATACAACATCAAAGCATAATAAAAAATCCGCAAATTGTTGCCGCATTTGAGAGATTGGGCAATTTGTATGACGAAGACAAAAAACGTTCCGATGAATTTGAACGTTATTACAGTCAGGCAATGAAGACATTGGACAATACGCCCGAACTCGACCAAAACACCGCAGAACAAATCAAATTATCTATCGAACAAACCGAAAAACTAATGCGAACATTATCGGAAAAATCACAATTTTCCGAATTAAAGCACCGTTACGATTCTGCCTCATTTACGTTAAAAACAAAACAAAATACCGAATACAATGAAAATATTGATACAATATCAAAGGAGTTTAACGATTTACGGGAAAACACCGATAGAACATCTGATGAAATAATTTTGAATCTAACAAAATTATCGTCGCAAATAAATGCCCTGCAACAACAATACCCGGACGCTTCGGATACATTGAAAAAACAAAGCGATTTCCTACTGGAATCCGTCTCAAAATATGAGACAAAAATAAAATCCGAACTTGAACAAAATGAAACGTTTGAAAATCTCGTCAACAAAATACCCAAATTAACCGACTACAAAAATGCGCTACAATATTTTGCAACAAAATTCCCGCAACATCCGGTTGTAACCGATGCGGAAGAGGTTTTGAACGAACTGGATAATATTCAACTTGTGGTTGGCGTGTTGCATAATTTGAAGATGTCCTATTTGGCGAACGCGCACGATATTAATAAATTACACGAAAACGCGGCAGAAATATTAACAACAATTGACGACTTGGCATCTAAAATATCAGGTTCACCCGATGAATTGTTTCCGCCGACACAATATTTAAGAGTCTTGTCGGAAATGAAACCGTACACACAAGACACGTTCAAATTAACGAAAACATTTCTTCATGACCTCACGCAAAAAAAAGTATGGCGTTGGATTCAAAAAGATAATTGGTACTACTTGACAAAAAAAACGGAAAAAACCGGGAATTATAGTTACATCACAGACTTTCTCTCCAAAGATAATTTGCTCAAAATTCATGAAAGCGAATTTAAACCGGAAAACGTACCAAATAACACCCAATCAGATTTTTCATTAAATGCATTAGAAAAATTGGACAACATCAATAACAATGCTGTTGAAGTTGTCTGTGATTTGATTGAAGAATTATTAAAGCCTAATGAATTTGATCCGATTATGAAAGTCATTCTTTTGGATTCATTCATTACCGACATATCATCAATTGATCCGATTTTTGAGACGAATTTTAAACGTTGCAGCGAAATAATCGCAACAAGCAGTGTGGATAAAGGTACAAATTGGATGAATGTTGATTTAAAAAACACGGTCTCACAACGTAATCTCGCCAATACTGTATTAAACCGAATGCCAAGCATTGATGAACTAATCAAAAAAACAAAAAATGAACACAACAAATTTAATAACTTAATCGGACAATTTAACTTAGAATTTGAATGTGTTGGAATATTAACACAAAAAGATAAAAAATGGCATTGTAACGTCAAATCGTCCTTGACCGACAAAAATGGAACGCTCTACATCTTACGCCAAACTCCAAACAATATTATCGCACCAATCCCAATCGGAAGTAATTCCGAAACAGGAATACAACTTACCGGAAACGAAAATTCATACCTCCAATGTTTACCGGTTTTCCTTAAACGTTAAACGCAAGAAATAACTTGACACAAAAAATAAATTTAATTTAATATTTTATTTGAAATTTTGTTCTCATAATAAAAAAACAGTTTCAAAATTTTTTTTGATTGACCAATGGCTTACTACATTCAAATTCTTAACAAGGCATTTGGACCATTTGATACTGAACAATTATCAGAAATGAAAGATAACGGCAAAATCAGCCGAGCAACTTTTATTTCCGAAAATAAAATTGATTGGATTGCGGCGGAGAATCTGGAATTTCTGTTTCCTACATCACAACAACCCGAACAACAAATTCAGGCAACATCTCCTACTTCCTTTGTTACATCATCAACACCCGAACCCGCAATTTGGTTTTATAGTCATAACGGTATTGACGGCTTTGGTCCCGTTACCGTTTCAGCAATAACTCAAATGATCAAATCCGGAACATTAAACGCTCAATCCGTTGCATGGCAGGAAGGACAATTTGCAAAAAAACTTAATGAATTATCACCATTTGCGGAATATTTTGGTACAAAAAATACATCGCCGGTTACCGATTTATTATGTTCGGCTTGTGGAAGTCAACTTGTGCCGTCATCAAATTTTTGTCCGAGCTGTGGTCTGGACGTAAAAAGTCAATGGCAAAATATTAACCCTTCACAAACGGATTCCACTGGAATTGGGTACACGGACGTTTTGAAAAAATACGCGGATTTCAATGGTCGTGCACGGCGGAGGGAATATTGGTGTTTCACAATTATCAATCAAATAATTCTTCCGCTGTTACTAATTTCTCTTGGAATTATCATCATTTTTGTAATGACAACGTTAAATACAAGTGATAAAGTGAAAATTGGTGTTTTGATTTTTTTATCGGCAATTTATTTATTGTATAGTTTATTGATTTTTTTACCATCGCTTGCAGTTTGTGTTCGTCGGTTACATGATACGGGCAATAGCGGATGGATGATTTTGATGATGTTGATACCGGTTATTGGCTGGATTATTCTCCTCATCTTTCTCATCCAAGACAGCCAACCCGGAACAAATCAATACGGATTAAATCCAAAATTTAGTTGATAATAATTGTTGTCGTTGTATTCGTAAATCGTTTCGTTTTTACAGCAACTATACTGTGTTCGTCATAAAATTAGTATTTTCATAACGATTCAGCGTGATTTTTGTTAAAAGTTTGTATGACTATTTACTTTTACTTAATAGGTATAAAAAGTGGAATAGCCCGATAGGGCTTCATTTTCATAACCGCAGATATTTGACCTGCGGTGTAACAATAAACAGCCGACTGCCTGAAAGGCAGAACTTAACACGGCAACGGCTTAAAATTCTGCCTTTCAGGCAGTGGTTTCGTTGGTTCGTAACCGCAGGTCAAAGACCTGCGGTTACGAAAATAAAGCCCTATCGGGCTATTCGGTATTTCGGATCAATTCAGAAAATAATTATTTAGAAACTTGAAAAAGACCAAATACAACCCTAACACAGTATAATATTGGTTTGAGCATTATTATTTAATTCCGATGACTTCTTTGAACAATTTGTCCTCAAATAACATTTCTGTTTCACCTGAACCGGAACCCGTTGATTTGGATCGCGAAAATAAACGTCTCAAGCGTGAAATTACGCGGTTGGAAACGCTGATTTCCCGAAGTAAAGCGGCAACTCATGCCAACCTTGATTTGGAAGCCGAATTACAAGCCGAAAGAGTTCGTCAGGGAAAATATCTGGAACTTCTGCTTCGTAACAGTCCTGACCTTATTATAATGATTGACGGTGAAGGACGTTTTGTTTACTGCACGGAATCATTCCTGTACGTTCTGGGACAAACCTCATTCGGTTTTCTCAATGCGCGGCGGTTCCCCGAAGTATTTCCTGCAGCGGAATTTAATGAAATCGTTCAAATTATTGTACAGCCGATGAGTGAACGGTGCAGGCTGAAAATTCCGCTTCGTACTGATTGGGGACAAAGCGTATCGCCGCGTGATTATGTGGTTCATATTGCGCCGATGTTGTCTCAGACCGGCGAATCGGAAGGAGCGGTTCTTCTGTGTCATGATGTTACCGAAGTTCTTGCGGCAAAAGAACAGGCAGAACAAGCCAGCCGTGTTAAAAGTTCTTTTCTTGCCAATATGAGTCACGAAATTCGGACGCCGATGAATGCGATTATTGGTATGGCGGAACTGGCGCTTCGTGAAAAAATTCCCAATTCCGCCCATGAAATGGTGTTGAGCATTAAACAAGCCGGCAACAGTCTTTTATCTATTATCAACGATATTCTGGACTTTTCCAAAATAGAATCCGGTAAAATGGAAATTGTGGAAAGCGAATATCAGTTTCGTTCGATGGTGTACGATATTGTCAGTATTATTCGTACACGTTTTTTGGAATTGCCTTTGGACTTTTTTTTGGAGATTGACAGTACCATTCCGAATTATCTGATTGGCGACGAAGTGCGATTGCGGCAGATTCTTCTGAATCTTTTGAGTAACGCGACCAAATACACTCGTCAAGGATTTATCAAAATGGTGGTGCGAAGCCGGATTCAAGATCAAACGGTTTGGCTGACATTCGACATTTCCGATACGGGAATCGGAATTAAACCGGAAGACGTTGATAAATTGTTCGGTAATTTTATGCAGTTCGACAAAGAGATGAACAAAGGAATTGTCGGAACGGGATTAGGATTGGCGATTGTCCGAAATTTGGCACGTTTAATGAATGGAGATATTCAAGTCCAAAGTCAATACGGTTCGGGAAGCACTTTTACCGTAACAATCCGGCAACGTTTTATCCGTAATGAACCGTTTGCCGTTCTTGATCAGCCGGAACATACAACCTCGTTAATTTATGAACAGCGTTCAGGATATGACTTGGTATGCCGGTCGGCGTTTGAATCGTTGAATATTCGTTTTTGTCTGGTTTCCGATTTTGTACGATTTGAACAAGAAATCAGGAAAGGAGGTTACAATTATATTTTTGTTGCCTCTTCCGTATTGGAAGAAGCGGTGAATCTGTTGACGGAAATTTACAAAACTTCCGATACGCCTCAATTAGTGGTGATGACGGAAAACAATGAATTTTCCGGTTATTCGCGATATTACACAATCCCGTCTCCGTTATACACGGCGCCGTTGGCGAATGTTTTCAATCATGTTTCCGACACACATTTATATCGTACGGATAAAACGGTTGTTCGGTTTACGGCTCCTGATGCGCGGATATTGGTTGTTGACGATATTATTACGAATTTAAAAGTTGCTCAGGGATTGATGATTCCGTTTCAGAGTCAAGTGGATATTTGTGAAAGCGGTCAGGAGGCAATTAATTTAGTACGAAAAAACAATTATGATCTTATTTTCATGGATCACATGATGCCTGAAATGGACGGATTGGAAACAACCGCTCAAATTCGGGCAATTCCCGAAGGACGTGATGTTCCGATTATTGCGTTGACAGCCAATGCGGTTTCGGGAGTTCGCGAGATGTTTCTGTCGCATGGAATGAACGATTTTCTCTCAAAACCGATTGATCCGATACGGTTGGAAAGTATCCTCGATAAATGGATTCCGAAAAATAAACATGTTACGTCTGCCGCAAAAATAGAAACAAAAATAAATACAAATACAGAAACGGAAACAGAAACAGAATCGGAAACAAAAAACAACGTCGAAACAAAAACAGCGGCAGAAACAAAAATTCCGGTTTTACCAGAACCGCTTACCGGCAACAATTCGACAACATCGGATCAATCGGATATTATTGACGGTCTTGACATGAAGTCTGGAGTGGAGCGGGTTGTCGGCAACGAGGAAATTTATCGGGAAATTCTCAAGATTTATATTGAAACAACTCCGCCGGTTCTGGAGGAATTACAAAATCCGACTGCCGAAACGCTTAAATCTTATGCGATTGCGATTCACGGAATTAAGGGCAGTAGTTTGAACATTGGCGCGAACAAAGTCGGCAAAATGGCAGCAGCGTTGGAAATGTCCGCCAAAACCGGAAATCTGGAAGCCGTTCTGAATGATAACGGCAATTTTATTAACATTACAAAAAAACTCATTACCGATATGACCCGATTCCTCGAAAATAAATAAATGTAACTATCTATTTAAATTGCATCTATTCACGTAACTATCAACTATGTAAACTATTATGTAAAAAATTATGTAAAAAATTCCTTCGCCCCGCAAGGGGCAATGCGTAACAACCCACCACATCGCGGTGGGTAACAAATCACCCTTGAACAAACGCTCCACGTTGTTGCGTTTACCGTGTTCCGCTTCGTGAATTTTTAGCGAAATGCAGAATCGGGATTATACGTCAAGGGAAATAGAGATACCAAATTTCTCAAGCAACTACCAAATACAGTGAAGAGATGAGCAAAATGTCAGACGAGAACAATGTTTTTGATCAACCTACGATGATCCCTTCAAGTCAAAACCTTGACGGAAATCGACAGTCTTCTGTGCTTCCCGAAATTGCGGGATACAGCGGTTTTAAGGAGATCGGGCGCGGCGGCATGGGAACGGTTTATGAAGCCGTGCAACGTTCCTTGAACAGAAAAGTCGCAGTGAAAATTCTCAATCCCGGATTATCCAATGACCAGACAATTGTTAAACGATTTCAAAATGAAACCCGTATTCTTGCGAAACTGGATCGTCATCCGAATATTGTTCAGGTTTTTAATTGTGGACTCAATAAACGAGGGCAGTTGTGCTATATTATGGAATTGGTAACGGGGAAAAACGGCGATACGAAAACGTTACGAGAATTGATTTCACCGCAAAAGAAAGTCGCCTCTTTCATAAACGAAAAACAAACCGCCGATTTAGTGTTACAAATTGCCGAAGCGTTAAAGTATGCACATGAAAATCATATTATTCATCGGGATTTGAAGCCGGAAAACATTCTTATTGACGACCGTTTTGATCAGTTGCATGTGAAAGTGACTGATTTTGGTATTGCGGCATGGCGTGATCCTGAAAGAACGGAATTGACATCGGCAACAGCATCATTTGGAACTTGGGCATATATGCCGCCGGAGCAACATCGTTCTGCGGCAAACATTGATCATCATGCAGATATTTATTCGCTGGGTGTGATGATTTATGAAATGTTGACGGGAAGATTGCCGTTGGGTGCTTTTGTTCTTCCGAGCAAATCCAACTCGTCGTTAAATCGCGGCTGGGACAAATTGATAACGGCAATGCTTCAACAAGACCCGCGTGAACGTCCGCAAAACATGCAGGAAGTGATTGACCGCATCAAATCAATTCAGACTAAGAAAAATAAAGTAACAGAATTTTCGTTGGAACAGATTGCGGAATTTGCGATTCGGAGTGTTATTTCTCCGTTGATTTTCTTATTTAGCAACAAAAAAGCATTGGCAATATTGGGAATTGTTACGTTGGTGTGTTTGATTATTTTTGCGAGAATGTTATACCGAAATGATAAGAAAGATGACGACTCGACTGATACTGTCGTTACTGTTGAAGAAACTATTCCGGCGCAATCGACAGATTCAAAGGCAGAACTTCCAACAAACAATTTTGCTGAAGAAACTATTCCGGCGCAATCGACAAATTCAAAGGCGGAACTTCCAACAAATAAGACGAACATTGATTGGCGCACGCCGAAAGCCGTCTTGGAAGCCGAAGCTGCAAAAGATAATCCCGCCGCATTGT
>JAISBG010000774.1 GCA_031266315.1 Planctomycetaceae bacterium
ACATCTTTTATTTAAACGAATAATAGTAGTGGTGGGCAATCCGCTCGCTGAGCGGTTGCGCCGGTAGAGTTTTACTCGACTCCAATCGGTTTGTCCTTCATAAATATTTTTCTATTAAATTAACACGCGGAAGAGGAACAAACCTTTCTGGAGTCAATTAAGACTCAACCGGCGCGACCGCCCAGCGAGTCTTTTGATAAATAGCCCACCACGACCTTTTCGTGTCTTTTTCGCGTTTTTTTCTCTCGATATTGACGAAAAGAAAATTCACTAGGTGCTTTTTACTGCCAACACCGTTGGGAAGAAAATTCACTAGATGCTTTTTTGCGCCAACACCGTTGGGAAGAAAATTCACTAGATGCTTTTTTGCGCCAACACCGTTGGGAAGAAAAAGGCACTATGTTTTTAAACTTTTTATAACAGTTCACGAATATTTTCTGAATCTACCGGATTAGGTGTCTCCCACTGTAATAGAATTGGTAATATTTCAGCGGAATTTTCGTTAAAGTTAGGCAATCGTCAGGTGGGCGCCGACTTTGCTCCTGTTGACGGTTGACAATTTGACTCCAAAACGGTTGGCAATACAGTTTACCGTCGTTTATCTAGTTCCCTGTCGGCTAACGCCGATGCAACCGTTCAGCGAACGGTTGCCCACCTTATGATTGCCTACATTGAACGAAAATTCCGCTGAAATGTTACGATATTTTAAGTATAATTGATTGAAACAAATTTCAAAGCGAATTGAGTTTTCCGATCATTTCCGCAATTTCGGTACGGCGTTTCAGTAACGGTCGCGGGTCAATCGTGAACTCGGACATTGATTTCGTAACCGACTCAGGAACAATCAGTAATTCCTCTGCTGTTTGACGTTCTGTTGCGGAAAGTTTATTAGCGTTCCGTTTTAACAAATCGCGCAACAAATACAACATCTCATAATCCTCAACACCTTCCCGAATCATTTCCCAACGGATACTTGAAACCGGTGTTTCAAAATTGGGTTTGCCGTCATTCAAATTCGGTACGGCGGCAGAAAGCGGCGGATAAATGAAACGTCCATCGCCGTTGCCCCACTTCAGTTTGGTACCGGGCGGCGTGGAATAACCGCTGACATAACCCATCGGATCCAGATACGGATTTTGAAAACTGTTCGGAAATGCCGCACCGCTGTGCCAATACGTTGATTTCCAAACCAATGTTCCAATAATATTCCGTTGCCATGTTTGCCAATGCCAAACCCGCAATTCTGTTGCCGGATGGTCGATAAAAAGTGTACAATAAGGAGCCTTCGGACCGGTACAGACATACCACCAAAACCGTGCGCCGTTTTCCATGAGTTTTTCGGCAATACCGGATTCAAAAGTGTGATGCGCCGGACTGCACGGACACCAAATATTTATGGAAGTTCCTGCTTTCTTTAACGTTTCAACAAATTCATCGGTCGGCTGTTCGGTGATCATTCGCGCAAATTTCGGCGCATATTTTTCGAGTTTCGCAACACCATTGGCAACAAATTCGTAATCCTTCGGTGCCGGTTCGTCAAACCAATAAACGTAAACTTTATTGAGCCAGCCTTTTTCTTCGAGATGTTTTTGTAACTTTCCAAGATAATCGGAAAGCATTGCTTTATATTCCGGTGTGTCTTCGCCGAAACCTTCAATGGACGGCAATGCCCGGTCGTGAAACGTGCCGCTGCCAAGACCGGTAACATTCAGATTAAAATTTGTGAAACGAAATTTATTGAAAACACGGCTCATTTCCGTATCAAACCGTGTAAAATCAAGTTCACATCGCGGCGGGTTTTCTTTCGGCAACCACTTGATACCGATGTGGTCAAACGGAGCCGGATTGTAAATACTGATACGGTGATCCGAAAAACATTGCAAATACATTTCCGTAACACGCCGCCGGTCTTCATCGGTTTTGACGTTGTGATATTGTGCCGCCAACCATGGATTAAAACCGTAACCGGTTTCGAGATGATTTTCTTTCGGTAACGAAAAATTCCAGACTGTAACCGTGTACGGAATTTCAACATTGAACGTTCCGTCGGCGGATTGAAGGCGGAACGAACCGGTGTAATCGCCGGAAATAGTTTCCGGCGGAATTTTAACGTTTACCCAAATCGGCTGATTTTTGTCCGCTTCAACAGTGATTGGTTGATTCAACGGTGGAAGTGCATCGGGCCAAAAATCAAGTTTACCGGTTGAATCCGTCTTTGAATGGACAAAATGATAATAAGCGTACAAAATTTCAACATTCTCTTTTGGAATTGTTACGCCGTTTGTTCCTTTCAATTCTGTTCCGGTTCCGGTCAATCCGGTAATCGGTTTACCGTTTGCCCGAACAACAACCTGAAATCCTTCAACATCATTTTTCGCTGCGGAAATTTGTATTGGTTTTGCGGTTGTTTTGTCCGGTGAAATTCGGTCGCGTGAAATTTTCCAGTCGGCTTCGCACCACCAAATATTCGCGTTTTCCGAAACAGAGATTGCGTAACCGTAATCGTTTCGGTGTAACGGATGAGTTGTTGTTTTCAGGGTGTAATTCCTGCCACCGACATTGAATTTTTGTTCGATTTCTCCCGGCGATGCGGAAATTTCAAGCGGAAACAATTCTTTTCCGACACGAATTTTATTGTCTGCCGTTAAAACGATTTCGTCAATTTGTTTGGAAATAGCCGCCGAATCTTCGCCGGTTGAACTTTTACCGATTGATGTTGCTAAAAGTGTTTCTCCTGTAATGTTAATTTTTTGTACGTCTAATAAATTGTTTGGAGCAAGCGGTGCTTCGAAGTTAATAAAATCAGCCTGAAAGTTACTTTTATCGAGACCGCGAATCCGAAGATAAACGAATTCAAGCGGAAACGTCATTGGTGGAACAATAAAATCCCGTGTTCCGGTTTTATCGAGTCGACCGAGTTCTGTCCAACGAGTTTTGCCGTCCTTGCTGACCTCAACAACACCTTCACCGCCGGCGTGATAACAAACACCAATCTGAACTGTTGCCGCGTCAAAAGGAATCGGTAAAGAAAATCGGTAAAGAACGGAATTACCGTTGCTCAAACACCAACGGTGAGAATTAAAACCGGAATTTGAATAGAGAAGCGGTTGATGAATATTGGTGTTTTGTCCGTAAAATCCGCCGTCGAAACGATAAATTCCGTTTAGAATTGTTTTACTTTCGCCGAGTTTTATTTTTCCGAACGGAAAATCAAATTCTTTCAGAACCGGTGTTACGGTTTCGAGTTTAACGTTACGAAATTGAAACGTTCCTTCCGATTCCCATTGCCCAACCTGAAGCGGTAATTCTGAAACTTCATCTTGAAGCCGGAAACTAAACGATTGGTCGAGCCATTGATTTTTTTGTGCGGAATAATCGCGGTGAAAACCGGCAATACCGCAAGGCAAACAACCGCCGGAAATATCAGTTCCTTGTAGAGAAACGGAGAAACGATAAAATTGACCGGATTGAAGTTGAAGCGGTTTACTCCGCCATTCGCCGGAACTCTTGCCGTTACCGGTAATTTCCAAAATGTTCGGATCAACCTGTTTTCCGTTACCGGAAAGCGTCCAATCACTTGAAGCAGGAACAACCACGATTTCCGTTGCGGAAAGCGTTGTTGTCAAAACGGCGGCGATCATCAGAAACATACAGACACAAACGGACAATACAATTCGTTTCATAAAATTGACCTTTCATGTATTTGGAGGGTAAATCGTCAAGGGAAAGAAATTTTTCGGAACAACAAATCAAAATTTTATCATTTGTTGTCTCGTTGAATACTTTCCGTCTGATGAAAATTATATTAAAATTATGTACTATTTCAATAGTTTTCCAGTAGAGTTGCAAGTTTTTTATGCGGTTACAGGGCTACACTCTCTAACCTCATTTTCAACCTAATTTTTTTGACGAAACAACCTCAGTAGAGAGGTTCTAAAAACTTCCTTAATTCATTATCTTTATTTTAAGAAATTTTTTTGTCGATTTAATTATTATTTTTTGGTATATTTTCGTACCGATCTTGTGGTAATATTGTATTCGGTATT